>CAZJBB010000252.1:0-4362 GCA_964543995.1 uncultured Bacteroidales bacterium | reverse complement strand
GATAGCTTCAGGTGACTGGAGTTCAGACGTGTGCTCTTCCGATCTCTTCAATAACATTGAAAGCAGGCTGGAAAAATCAGAAACAAATGCAGTTGAGAATTATCGTTAAAGATCCTATTGATTTTTTATTGCCAATGTATCTGGATATGAAAGATAGAAACACAGATGGAAGTTATAACTTATCTTCAGTCGGAGTTTTCGAAGGTAAAGCTTATTTGATGAAATAAAGTTTTGTTGATTGATATTAACTGATTTTCTAAGAGATAAATTCTTATTAAAGTTGCATTTTTTATTGTATTTCAGCATGTAAAACCTGCTATTTAGTACTGTGGAAAAGTAGTACATGTAAATGGAGAGCAGTAACTGTTGGTGAAGTAAACGTTACGTTAATATATAAGTTTAAGTAATAGAAATATTATAAGCTAATGGTTTCAAATGATGAGGTGTGGTTGGCAGCAGGTAAATAAACCGATATGGCATTTTTTCAACTACGGCAGAAGTAAGAATTTAAAGCAGTTTTGCCTCAACTGAAAAGAGTTTCGGGAAGGAGTCGAATCTCTTAATTATGTGTGTTTTGATGGTTTGATTATTCTAAAATTCAACAAAAATCCGGACTTTAAAATTATAGAAGTTGTTGGAATGTAGTTTGTTGGTTCACTGAAATAAATGTAAAACAATACTGCATCAATTTCGTGATAACGCTGTAGCTTTGAAAGTCTTTTTTTAAATAATTTCTTAAAAATACTGTAAATAATTGTATATTAAAGATATGACCAGCATTTAATAAAATAACATAAAATAATTCAAAAATTTAAAATTATGAAATCAATCCTTTTTTATTTTGTTCCAATTCTTTTGATTCTGTCATGGGTGGCACTTACTTCTGCTACAATAAAAGTTATGCCAACAGGTGATTCACTAACGGCTCAGAGTGCTCCGGGTTATAGAGGTTATTTGTTCCAAATGTTGAAAGATTCGGGTTATACCGTCGATTTTGTTGGTGGACATAATTCAGTTCCTACAGAACCTTTAAATACAGATGGCGATAATTCTGGTTTTGGAGGCTATGTAATTGGACCCGATAGCTCTTACCTTGATACTTGGAATGGTGGAAAAGGTACTGCTAGTATCAATTGGGAATTAGAAAATCATGAAAAAATTATGAGTAAGGGTGCTGAAGTAATGATATTAATGATTGGAGTAAATGATTTTGGAAATAATAGAAATGTTTTTTATAATCCGGGTGTTCAAGGTGCAATTAGGTTAGATTCTTTGGTTGAGAAAATTTATAGATTATCCCCTAATATAAAAATAATTTTATCAAACTTAACACCGGTAAAATATGATTTAGCCGGAGGAAATTATGCCAAGTTTAATAGAGATGTACCATTAATAGCTCAGAAGCAGACAATTAAAGGTAGGGGGTGTTTTTTTGTAAATAATTGCAAGGGAGATTTTGTTGGAACAGATTATGCTCCCAACGATCAGGTACATTTCAATGCCACCGGATACCAGAAACTAGCTAGAAATTTCTATCAGGTTTTGGCACCTGTTTTGAAATCGATGGGCGCAAAAACTGGAATTAATGATGTTAAAGCTTCAAAAATAATATTGTATCCCAATCCGGCAACTGATAAAATAACTTTAAAAGAAATTGAAGGTGACGTTTCTATACTAAATTTATTAGGTGAATCTGTTCAATCTATCAAGAGTTATAAAGGTGAAGCAATCTGTTTGAATAATTTTTCAAATGGAATTTATTTAGTAAAAACTTCAAAAGGTGCGATACCATTTATAAAGCAATAATTGATTTTATAATTCGATTTAAGTTACCGGATTTTAAGTAAGTGGAAGTAAATAATGTCGTATTATTTTCTGCCTTGCACTTGGCAGAAACCCTCTCATTGTAAGAGGGTGCTTGGCTTGCCATGAACCAACGGTCAGCAACCAAAGGGTGCTAATTAGGGAGCGGTAAAAATTTTAAAAAAGATATTATATCTTTCCTATTACTTAGTTTTTATTGATTTTTAAATAGAATAATGCAAGTCTTAATATTTGCAAATAAATGACGGATCATTCCATTTCGATCAAATAAATATCGACAAAAATCTTCCTTATTTTTTACTTTCCATATATTTTTTTAAAATTTCAAAGATAAAATTATTAATAAAAATATTGATACATTTCAAGAATATCATTTAAGTAGTACATTCAATTCAATATAAATTTGATAAAAAAAGCCGTAATAACTTATGAATAAAAAATTATTTGCAATTTCGATTATTGTACTTTTGTCACTTACTTTGTTGGCAAACAACAAGAAAACACAAGCCACCATCGATATAACTCGGGATGAAATTTACGACAAGATATATGGAGGATGGGTTGGCATGTTGATAGGCGGACTCGAAGGTCTTCCTCATGAATTTAAATATCAAGATGAACCGCGTGATTCGTTACCTAACTTCAACTATCTTCCTAATGGTGCGCAGACGGATGATGATAATGATTTTGAATTAACGCATATTTATTTCATGGATAAAGAGAATGTGTTGAAAATACCTTATCCCAGAATAGCTGAAATTTGGTTAACTAATATGAATAAAGGAATTTGGTCCGCTAACGAAAAAGCCCGAAATCTTATGAGAGAGGGAATGATTCCTCCAGCTACAGGTTCATCTGAAAACAATGCATTTGCCACGTTTAATCTATCAGCACAGTTTTGTACTGAATCGTACGGACTAATATCACCAGGAATGCCATGTACAGCTGCAAATCTTGGAGTATATTATGCACACATATCAGTTTGCTGTGAGCCAATTCAGGCTGCACAGTTTTGGACATCTTTAATCAGTATGAATATGATTAAAAATCAGCCTATTGAAAAAACAATATCGGATGCATTGCAAGCTGTCGATTCAACATCAATTATGCGTGAAGTTGTCTCTGATGTTCTTACTGCCTACCATGAAAATCCACTCGATTGGAAAAAAGCAAGACAACTGATTTATAAAAAATGGTCGGTTGAAAGGAAATGGAATAGAAACTCCACTCCAACAAATGGGGGCATGGTTCTCTTGTCATTATTATATGGCAACGGTGATTTTTATAAAACATTACAGTTAGCAATGGCTTTAGGACTTGATGCAGATTGCAATGCAGCAACAGCAGGAGCAATAATAGGTTCAAAAATAGGATTCAAGAAAATGGCTGCATTAAAAGGATTTAATATGCCTGATAGGTATGTGAACAAAACCCGTCCACAATTACCTACAACTATGAAAATATCGGAACAGGCTGAACTTTTAACTCATACAAGCGAAAAAGTAATTTTGACAAATGGAGGAAAACGCATTAAAATTAATGGAAAATCAGGATTTCGTATTAAGTTACAGAATCCACAAGTGCTTGAATATCTGAATAAATAAATTTCTTATTATCGAAACATTCTTAAAGATATAATTTAAACATATCTTGGAATAAAATTCGATTACAATTAAAATATTCAACAAAATATCAATCTTAATATTTGTCTTTTAGTATATTCTACAACTTTTGCGGCCAATTCTAACTTGTGAAAAAGAAATAAACATGAATACATATAAGGTTTTAGTAATAGGAAGCACCAATACCGATATGGTAATTAAAACTACCAAGTTACCGGCACCGGGCGAAACTATTCTGGGAGGTGATTTTTATATGAACGCCGGTGGAAAAGGTGCAAATCAGGCGGTTGCAGCAGCTCGTCTCGGTGCAGAAGTTACTTTTATTGCTAAAACAGGGAATGATATTTTCGGAATGCGGGCAAAAGAGTTGCTTGAGAAGGATAAAATCAATTGTGATTTTGTTATGATTGATAAAGATGCTCCATCGGGAGTCGCGCTTATTATTGTGGATGAAAAAGGTGAAAATTCGATAGTGGTTGCTTCAGGAGCAAATAATACCTTAACAGCCGAAGAAGTATTTAAGGCGGAAGATGAATTGAACGATTCAAATGTGGTATTAATGCAACTTGAGTCGCCACTATATACCATCGAAAGCGTGGCAAAAAAATTATACCAATTGAATAAGAAAGTGATATTAAATCCTGCTCCGGCATGTGTTCTACCTGAACAGCTATTTAAATATTTATACCTGATTACTCCAAATGAAACTGAAGCCGAATTACTTACCGGAATCAGGGTTTTCGATGTTGAGTCGGCGACAAATGCTGCAATAAAACTCAGCCAGAAAGGTGTTTCACATGTCATTATAACGTTGGGGAGTAAAGGTGCATTTTTATTCACCGAAGGGAAAGGTCAATTACTACCTGCTCAAAAAGTACAAGCAGTCGACACAACGGCTGCCGGTGAAACTTTCAAT
>CAZJBB010000251.1:0-4363 GCA_964543995.1 uncultured Bacteroidales bacterium | reverse complement strand
TACACGGCTCTGAACACTCTTTCCCTACACGACGCTCTTCCGATCTGGGGTCATGTGAACCCCATTGGAATCAGAGCTTGTTACGACGAAGGAAAGCGCTGTGCGGAAACTTTGTTTGTGAATTACCATCAACAAAATAATGTGGATATTAAAATCGTTCGCATTTTTAATACTTACGGGCCTCGTATGCATCCAAACGATGGACGGGTAGTCTCCAACTTCATTATGCAAGCGCTGCAGAACAAACCCATCACGGTATATGGTGAAGGTCAGCAATCGAGGAGCTTTTGTTATGTTGATGATTTAATACGCGGCATGGTTGCCATGATGAATTCGGACAGCAGTATTTCGGGTCCTATCAACATGGGAAATCCGAACGAGTTCACCATATTGGAGTTAGCCCAACAAATTATTCGTTTAACGGGTTCTTCCTCGGAAATTATTTACCAGGAAATCCCAATGGACGATCCCATGCAACGCCAACCGGATATTTCTATGGCAAAAGCCCTTTTACATTGGGAACCTAAAATCGAATTGGAAGAAGGATTGAATAAAACGATAGCCTATTTCAAAAACGCTTAATGGAAAAGAGTATTTCAATCCTTGTTACAGGCAGTAAAGGACAATTGGGTTCTGAGCTTAAGCAAATCCATCAAAGTTTCCCTGAATATCATTTCATTTTCACCGACGTTGAGGAATTGGATTTAAGCAATAAAGAACTCGTATTTAAATACTTAGAAACCACTCAACCGGAAATCATCCTCAACTGTGCTGCCTATACTGCCGTGGATGTTGCCGAAAGTGATGCAGAAAAAGCACTGATACTGAATGGCTTGGCCCCCTCCTATTTGGCTGAATATGCCAAGAAAAATAATGCCTTTTTCATTCATATTTCCACTGACTATGTTTTTGATGGCACCAAAACAAGTCCTTATGTAGAGACCGATGCGGTAAATCCTCAATCACAATACGGAAAAACAAAACTCAAAGGTGAAGAATTTATAATAAATATGAATCCAAACGCAGTGATCCTTCGTACCAGTTGGCTATATTCTTCGTTTGGCAATAATTTCGTTAAAACCATTTTAAAAATAGCGAAGGAAAACAAGCAAATCCGGGTAGTTAACGATCAAGTGGGTTGTCCAACCTGGGCTACGGACTTAGCATACGCCATTTTACAGATGGTGAACCAAAGAGATATTATACAGGGAACTCACATCTTCAATTATTCCAATGAGGGGGATTGTTCTTGGTTTGAATTTGCTAAGAAAATTGTTGAAATTTCAAATATTACTTGTGAAGTCATTCCCATTACCACCAAGGAATTTCCACGTCCTGCTCCCCGCCCTGCCTATAGTGTTTTCTCCAAAGAAAAAATTCAACAAACTTTTGGCATAAAGATTCCAAACTGGGAGGTAAGTCTTATAAAAATGCTAAGCCTTATCCGTTAATGGCTGTTCTTCCATAATCAGTTTTCCGTTTTTAATATCGGTAAGCACACAGTTTACCTTTTGCCCAACCTTAAAATCTCCGGGTTCCGAAAGCAATAATTTAGATCGATTTCCCTTGATATCAATTAAATAGATGAGTTGCTTTATCAAATTCTCCGGAAAATCTTCAATGGAGGATACATGAAAAGGGTAAATTTCGCCTAATTTAAAATAAGGATGTTCCGGCTCGAAATCTACTTTTGAAATGGAATCCCTTTCGACACAACGACAGTTCACCACTTTGCCCATTTGAAAATCATAATTGGCATATTTAGCAGTGGATAAACTTATTTTCTCATCCGTTTCAAGGCATTTTAGGATCAAAAAATCTTCGTCAAAATTTTTATATACCCCCGTAACAATAAATGGATGAAGCCTTTGCGTATCATACTGTAAAGAAAAATAAACTTCAGGAACAAAATAGCACATGCCTTTTTTTACCCGTTTTAATCGGCATCGAACTTCTTTATCCTTTTCGAAAGTAAAATTTTCAATAGAAGGAATGCGATATTGCCCCCCATTTGAATCTTTGATCATCCAAACACTTTCTTTGATGGCTCCTTCACTAATTATCTTTTGACTTTCTAAATAGAAGGAATAAGTTTCTCCCACTTTATAAATGGGATGAATGGGCTCAAAATAGACTTTAGCACTACAACTTATTTTGTCAACTTTACATTGAATGATTTGGTTTACTTCGAAACCGTAATGCTGATAATATTTGTACGGCATCATGATTTTCGTATGCTTTTCCGATTCCAGAACGTAAAATTTTGCTGCATCCAGCTCTACAAAATTTAGAATCTTAAAAGAATACGTTGCCCCTTCAGTAAACAATTCTGCCATTTTACATTTATCTTTTTGGGATGTACTTCACTTATAAAGTAACTTCCTCCCCTTTCTCCGGAATCTCTATGTGGTTAAACCAATTATCTTCCAGCGTCTTTTTGTAGTGAAGTTGGGTTTCGTATTCCCCATGCACCAAAAATATTTTCTGAATTTTCTTTTTGTCTTGGCATCCCAAAAACAATATGGTTTCAGAATAATCACCATGGGCACTGTATGATTCCAGTATTTCAACTTCAGCTTTTAAGGGATGCAATACTCCAAAAATGGAAACTTTTTTGTCCTTATTGCGAATTCTTGCTCCCAGCGTACGTGGAGAGCAGTATCCAACCACCAAGATGGTGTTTTTAGGATTTGAAATGCTATTTGCCAGGTGATGCTTTACACGACCGGCTTCCATCATACCTGATGCAGAAATAATGATACAAGGCTCTTCGGTATTATTCAGTCTTTTGGAATCCTCTTCCGACCGTATGTAAGTTAAGGTATTAAACCCAAAAGGATCCGGGTCTGTTTCCATTCTTTTCAACATTTCCGGATTGAAAGCTTCCGGGTGCATTCTCATGATGTTGGTAGCATTTACCGATAAGGGACTATCCACATAGACTTTTATTTTCGGCAACCAGCCTTTATCCATCAACAAATGAATGGAATACACCATTTCTTGGGTTCGCCCAACGCTGAATGCCGGAATAATCAACTTCCCTTTCTTTTTAATACAAGTATGGATGATGATCTCCTGCAAACGTTTCTCCGATTGTTCTCTATGGTCGTGAAGACGATCGCCATAGGTAGATTCAGTGATAATAAAGTCGGCTTGTGGAAAAGCTTGAGGCGTTTTTAAAATTAAATTATGTTGGCGACCAATATCACCGGTGTAGCACAACTTCTTTTCGACCCCATTTTCATTTAAAGTTAAATTTGCCGAAGAGCTGCCCAAAATATGTCCATTATCAGTAAAAACGACACTTACCTCTTTGGTGATATTGAATTTTTTGCCATACGAAATGCTGACAAAACATTGCAGTGCATTTTCAGCATCATCAATGGAATATAAAGGTTCCAAAGGTGGCAAACCTTGTTTGGCGCGCTTTTTATTGTTGGTATGGGTATCATGCTCTTGAATTCTCCCGCTATCAGACAGCAGAATGGCACATAAGTCACGGGTGGCATGGGTGCAAACAATGGCACCTGAAAATCCATTCTTCACCACGTAAGGAATTAAACCTGAATGATCTATATGGGCATGGGTAAGCACAATACAATCCACTTCCGAAGGAGCAAACCCCAAATTGCGGTTATCTTCATCCGTCTCCTTTCCTTTTCCCTGATACATACCACAATCTAGTAATATTTTATATCCATTGTCGGTGGTAAGTAAAAACTTACTGCCGGTAACTTCTCGAACCGCTCCTAAAAATTTAATTTTCATGTTTTTTGTTTTTCAAAGCATTATATAATATTTCAATAGGATGAAACGCCAACCTGCCGGTTCCATCCTTTATTTGATGACGGCAACTGGTTCCGGATGCAGCAATTACCGTATTCTCACCGGATTTATTAATGGTTGGAAACAAGACCAAATTGCCCACTTTCATGGATATTTCGTAATGTTCCTTTTCATAACCGAAAGCTCCTGCCATACCACAGCAACCTGCTTTTATGTCCTGTACCGAATAATTTTCCGGAATAGAAAGCATTTTCAAGGTAGGATCTATGGAAGCTACAGCTTTTTGCTGACAATGACCATGGAGCAAAATACTTTTCACTTCACCGGAAAAGTCATCTACCTTAATATTTCCATTTACAAATTCATCAACTATGAACTCTTCTATCAATAAAGCATGTTTAGCTATTTTTCTTGCATCTTCCTTTAAGGAATCGCGAACCAATTCCGGGTATTCATCTCTAAATGTCAGAATTGCAGAAGGTTCCAAACCAAGCAGTGGGGTTTCAGCACTAATGATTCCTTTTAGATATTCAACATTTCTATTGGCAATTTTCTGTGCTTTTCTCAACAAGCCTTT
>CAZJBB010000250.1:0-4380 GCA_964543995.1 uncultured Bacteroidales bacterium | reverse complement strand
TACACGGCTCTGAACACTCTTTCCCTACACGACGCTCTTCCGATCTGAGGTTCCGGTATCCTATACTATAACCCCTAATCTACCGGCTGGTTTGATTTTTAACTCTAGTAGCGGTGTTATTTCCGGATCACCTACAGATGCTATTTCTCAAACGGTATTTACCATTACAGCTACAAATTGTGGAGGATCTATATCAACAAATGTTAGCATAACCATACCTCCAGATTCGAAAAGTATTAATTACGTAGAATACTTTTTTGATACGGATCCCGGTTTTGGGAATGGGACAGGAATTAATATAAATTCATCAAACCATGTTGATTATGTGATAAATTCTATCTCAACCACAGGCTTAAATGCAGGATACCACAATTTATATATCAGGGCAAGGAATATGTTAGGAGTGTGGAGTTTGTATTCTGGAAAACAGTTCTTTATACAACCAGCAAATCCAGCAAATACTCAATTGGTTAAAGCTGAGTATTTCTTAGACACTGATCCAGGAATGGGAAATGGGACTCCGATTGCCTTTTCTAGTGCAGATTCGGTTGATTTTAATATAGCTTCAATTTCCACTAGCGTTTTAATGTCAGGCTACCACAACGTATTTGTGAGAGTGCAAAACAATTTGGGCAAATGGAGTCTTTATGTTGGAAAGCAATTTTTTATTCAACCGGCAACTCCGGCCATCCCTCAATTAGTTAAAGCTGAGTATTTCTTAGACACTGATCCAGGAATGGGAAATGGGACTCCGATTGCCTTTTCTAGTGCAGATTCGGTTGATTTTAATATAGCTTCAATTTCCACTAGCGTTTTAATGTCAGGCTACCACAACGTATTTGTGAGAGTGCAAAACAATTTGGGCAAATGGAGTCTTTATGATGGAAAGCAATTTTTTATTCAACCGGCAAATCCAACAAATATTCAATTAGTTAAAGGTGAGTATTTCTTTGACTCCGATCCCGGATTAGGGAATGGTAATTCAATTGCCATCAATGATGTTGATTCTGTGGATATTACAATAGCTTCAATATCAATAAGTGGTTTAATACCAGGCTATCACAACGTGTTTGTAAGGGCACAAAACAACCTAGGCAAATGGAGCCTTTATGCTGGAAAGCAATTCTTTGTAAAGCCAGCAACAGTGGCAAATGCTCAAATTGTAAGTGCCGAGTACTTTTTTGATACGGATCCCGGATTTGGGAATGGCGCATCCATAACGCCTTCTTTCCTTTCCGCTGACTCTATTAATATAAGTCGGAATATAGCTACTACAAACCTTGCTTTAGGAAGCCATATTCTTATTTTAAGAGTGAAAAACAGCTTAGGACAATGGAGTTTGGCTTTGTCGAGAAGTTTTACTGTGAATGCTTGTAATAACTTTGTTGCCAACGCTTATGCCACCGGAACCAGTTGTTACGGAAGCGGGGATGGATATATTAATATGACAGTTTCCGGAGCCCAAATTCCCTATTCTTATCTCTGGTCTAATGGTTCAACGAATTTAAACCTATTTGGATTGCATACCGGTAATTATCATGTTACCATTACCGCATCAAACGGTTGTGTTACTCATGCAGATGCTTTTGTAAGTCAACCGGATTCCATTTATGTTATTTCTTCATCGAATGCGCCATTGTGTTCCGGCTCCAGTTTACAGCTTTCAGCTTCAAATTTGGGTGGTGCAAGTTATTCTTGGACAGGTCCCAATGGGTTTAGCTCAACCCAGCAAAATCCAAGCATTAGTAATGTTAGTGCCAGTGCATCCGGAATGTATTCATTAACGGTAACCAATGATATGGGTTGTGTGGCTCACATAAATCCCCTTGAAGTTTCAGTACAATCTCAAAAAACGCTGAACTTAAAGCTGTATCTTGAAGGACTTTATGCGGGTCAAGGTTTTATGAATGAAGCCAGTGATGAAAATGGATTACCTCAATGGGGCGCGGGAGTGGCCGATAAAATGGATGTTGAACTTCATGCGGAAAATCCTCCTTATAATACGATTTTCGCTAAATCTTTGGTGGATTTGTCAACCCGAGGAACAGCCCATTTTATGGTAGATTGCTACCTGAATGAAAACTATTATATTACAATACTTGCCCGCAATCATTTGCAAACCTGGTCATCCATACCCATCCCATTCAATACTTCAGAAATTTGGTTTGATTTCAGTTCCTCTGTTAACCAGGCTTATGGAACTGATGGGATGGTTCAGATGGGAAATCAAGTGTATGCGCTCTTTGCCGGTGATTTAGATCAAAACGGATATGTAGATCTGGATGATTTTTCATTGTTCGAACCAGATTTAACTCAAGGGAACATTGGGTACATAATTTCCGACCTGAATGGTAGTGGCTACGTTGACTTGGATGACTTTGCCATATTTGAACCCCGATTAACGGAAGGAAATACTGCTCAAATACCCGGATTGTAAGCTATCAAATATGGGTGTCTGTAAAACCTGAATTAGGAAATTACTGACACCCTTTTTAAAAACGGAAGACGGAAGACGGAAGACTGAAGACGGGAGAAAGACTGAAGACGGGAGACCGAAGAGTGCCTTGGACATCGAGCGAAGTCGAGATGCAGGGGGAAGACTGAAGACGGTAGACTGACAGAGTGCCTTGGACATCGAGCGAAGTCGAGATGCAGGGGGAACGGAAGATGGTAGACGGAAGACCGAAGACGGAAGACCGAAGAAATGGTCATCGAGCCCCGACTTATGGGGATCGAGATGACCTAATAGAACGCAAGGACTTCTCGATTGCACTCGAAGTCCATGAGTTCCTTGATAAGACCCGGACAGGTTCAAAGCTTGATGCTATTTTAATGGAAATGAATCTACGACCCCTATCGGGGTCGAACAATCACCTATGTATTCATTTCTATAAACCTTAAATCCTTGCGGGATTATTCCTTTCGGCATCTTCATAGGTTCCAAATTGCTCTGCAAGGGATTCAAGTCAATTGAAAAGTGGCTGAGTCAATTGAAAAGGTGTCGCAGTCTTCCGAAATTGCGGCAGAGTCTTCCGAATTTGCGTCAAAGTCTTCCGAAGTGATGTCTAAGTCTATTGTAAAGGTGTCACAGTCTTCCGAAATTGCGGCAGGGTCTTCCGAATTTGTGTCAGAGTCTTCCGAATTTGTGTCAGAGTCTTCCGAAATGATGTCTAAGTCTATTGAAAAGGTATCAAAGTCTTCCGAAAAGGCGTTAGAGTCTTCCGAATTTGCGTCAGAGTTTTCCGAAAAGGCGTTACCCACTTCCGAAAAGGCATCTCAATTGAAAGTCCTCGCTGAATTCGCAGATGAAAACGCTGATTTCGCTGAAGAGTTCCTAATGACTTAATAATCAGTAATTCCAATTCATGGTTTCAAAAAACCGATATATCTTCCAATTCAAACCTCACTTCCAAAATACATTTTCTTAAATTTGAGAGCAAGGTTTACCAAGGCAATCATTACCGGTACTTCTACTAAAGGTCCGATGACGGCAGTAAAAGCTTCTCCCGAATTCATGCCAAAAACACCAATGGCCACGGCAATGGCGAGTTCGAAATTATTACTGGCCGCTGTGAAGGAAAGGGTTACCGTTTGACCATAGGTGGCTCCAATTTTCTTGCTTAAATAAAAGGATCCAATAAACATGATCACAAAGTATATTAGGAGAGGAATGGCTATTAAAACAACATCCAAGGGGATTTTTACAATATATTCACCCTTCAATGAAAACATCACAATGATGGTAAATAAAAGAGAAACTAAGGTTAACGGACTGATCTTGGGAATGAAATGAGAGTGATACCATACTTTGCTTTTAATACGTATGAGGATATATCTTGTGAGAAAACCGGCAATAAATGGGATGCCCAAATAAATAAAGACGCTTTTTGCGATTTGAAGCATGGTGATTTTTGATACTACCTCGTTAGTAGGAATCCCAAACCAAGCAGGTAAAATGGCAATAAACACATACGCATATAGGGAGAAAAATAAAACTTGAAAGATGGAATTGAAAGCAACCAATCCTGCTGCATACTGGGTGTCTCCTTTAGCAAGGTCGTTCCAAACAATCACCATGGCAATACATCGGGCTAAACCAATCATGATAATCCCATACATATAAGGCAGGTTGGCATTGTTTTCACCCGGGAAAAGTTTAAAGAAAACAATTGCCAGTGCAAACATCAATATAGGGCCAATAACCCAATTTTGAATGAGAGAGAATGATAAGATTTTCCAATTCCTGAAAACGTCGCCAAGTTCTTCGTATTTCACTTTAGCCAATGGAGGATACATCATTACAATAAGTCCAATAGCGATAGGAATATTGGTGGAGATCGGAAGAGCACACGTCTGAACTCCAGTCACCTGAAGCTATCT
>CAZJBB010000249.1:0-4399 GCA_964543995.1 uncultured Bacteroidales bacterium | reverse complement strand
TAGAAAGCCTTATGGCTGCCTGTTTGGACGAGGGTTCGAATCCCTCCAGCTCCACTGAAAGAAATATTAAAATAACGAAAACCACTGAATTTCAACTTATTCAGTGGTTTTTTTCTTTTCCAAAAGTTGCAAAAAAATGCAATAAAGAGCATCTATTCGATTGCATAAAATTAAAACGAAAAATGCCACCGAATATGGGTTTTTTTATACAAAACAGAGTGCTTACCCTCCCCTTTTTCACTTTAGCACAAATCATAACTCCCTTTTCCTTACTGTTTCATTTATTCGTAATTTTGCACCCTTAAACTACAAATACTCCATTCGATGAAAGATCAAGTAAAAAAAACACAAAAAGAGGCCCTTGTTGCCCCCTCAAAAGAGATTCATTCAAAGACCTTTTCCCGCCGCGAACATTCGGAATTCCATAACTGCCACACCATCGAAAGTGTGAAACAAGATGTACTTTTCTTAAAACTCGTATATGGAGAAAAAATGCAACTTAGCGAATCGGATGTAGATAGCGACTTCGTAAACAAACTTAAAGTCATCAGCAAGGACGTGTATTTCTTTATCGATACCCTCGAAAAAGATATGTCGCCGCAGAATTACATCAAAAGTAAGTATGAATTTATTCGCCACAACATTCCCCACGCCGATCAAAAGTTGTTTTATCTGGCTTGGAACGGACTGATAAAAAACGACAGCTTTCGCCGATTGTTGTTAAAAACCTTCAGTATCAGCAAATTCAGCGATATTTTATGTCCTCAAAATATCCCCCCCATTGGATCTACCCTAACCCGCTATCGATCGAAACTCATTTTGGCCGATGACATGGCAACCTTACCCGATGGCAGCCGCCGTTTAAGCGGACGTAAGCTGGAAGACGGCAGTGGTCTGATTATGAATGAAGGCATCGTTTGGCTGCCTAATGAAAAAGCCCTACCTATGTTTCCTCAGGCTTATGTGCCCATGAATCAAACCCATATCATCATGATTCGTCATGGAAAATCCATTCATGAATCGGGGGGCGAAAATCCGGAATTTGTGGGTTCAGGATATTGGGACACTTGGGATAAAAACCGCCGAATTTCCGGTTCACAAAGCAACTTTCTGAAAGAAGAAGGCATATTAACCGCCAAAGAATTGGGCAAGGATTTTAAGGTAGCCGTGGATATTCTCGATAAAAGCGGGTACCCGCTTTGGTTATGGTCGAAAGATGCCCCCATACAAGTATATGGAAGCGAATCGGAAAACACCGAACAAACCGCTCGGTATTTCTTACAGGAAGCCGGTTATACCAATATGTCGTTCAATGCCATTTTCGGGTTAAATTCTCAAAAATATGGTGCCCTTACCTTTCGCTTTAAAAAAGAAGTGATAGAAGGGGCAACTCAAATATATAGTGGAGGAAAAGATGTGACTCCGGAATTGAAAGCCAAAGTGGCCAATATGTTTAAAAACCGTTTCTACCATTTTCCCGAAGGCGAAACCCTGATCGAAGCCGATTGGCGTATTGCTTTTAGTTTTGTGGATTTATTGAACCGGAATTTAGGCAAACGCATTCTGCTTACCGATCATTCGGGTGCCATTCGGGTATTCGAAGCCATTATCCGTACCCTCGACTTTGCCGAATACAGTTCGATAAAAGAAGCCCAAGATTCTATAATGGCTTTGTGCTACCAACCGGGTCGGAATATACGATACGATTATTTGCAAAAGAAAGAATATCCATTGCGCAAAAAAAGCAAATAAGCATCCCGATGGCTGAACCGGAAAATATAGGAATCTATTGTGTAATTATTGGATTCATCGCCGGACTGATGCTGCTATTCTATATGCTTCTACACTATAAAAAGTTATCCGAGACAGATGAAACCACATCCATACAAAATTACCGTGGATTTCGCATGGGCTTCAAAATGATGAAGTTACTGTATCAGAAAAAAGGGATTCCATCAAGCCTAGTATTGCTCGATATTGATAACTTTAGGAAGTATAATGTAGAAAGTTATGCCTTTGGCGATGCGGTGCTGAAGACTTTCGTAGAATCACTTCAACAACAGTTACCAAAAGAATCAAAACTGGCCCGTTTTAAATTTGGAGATGAATTCATAATACATCTTCCTTTGTGTGAAAAGGATGCTTCGGAAAAAATCAAAGAAATTCAACAAAATATTGCAGAGCAAACTTTTTACTTTGCACCTAATCAATCGTATGGAATTTCATTTTCCTTTGGCACGGTTTCTTGCGATTTATCAGAGGATACGCTCGAGAATCTTATACTGCAAGCAGAAGAGAAGTTGAAAAACAGCAAGCTGACGCAGTTGTCAAAAGGCTGATTCTTAGGAGAAAATTAGGGTGAAAATGTATGAACTTAGAGTCAAATCGAGAAGTCATTTTGTTGCTTTACTTGGGTCATTGAGAAGGATAAGAAATAGCATTCATCCATGCCTCATTTAGGAAAATTATAATATTTGAAATCTCCATACCCCCTTTTTATGTTAGCCCGAGTGTAGCAAATGCTACCAGATACTTGGATGTAGGCGCAGCCTACGCCAAGCAACCATTATACCTGCCTTCGGCAGAAGTATAAGAAGCTATGGGCAGCGGGGGTGAAAATGTATGTACTTAGAGTCAAATCGAGAAGTCATTTTATTGCTTTACTTGGGTCATTGAGAAGGATAAGAAATAGCATTCATCCATGCCTCATTTAGGAAAATTATAATATTTGAAATCTCCAAACCCCCTTTTTATGTTAGCCCGAGTGTAGCAAATGCTACCATATACTTGGACGTAGGCGCAGCCTACGCCCAGCAACCATTATACCTGCCTTCGGCAGAAGTAAAAGAAGCTATGGGCAGCGGGGGAAATGAAAATAGTTATTCTCCTTCCCAAATTCTAGCATCTTTTTCTGCATAAAGAATAAAATATTTTGATGTATCAAGAATTTTAAAAAACTCCTTAATTCCATCAATGTTCTTTCTAAAACAAATATACCTTATTAAATCATAGTGATAATCACCACCTATTCCGAACTTCCTATAAAGACATTTGATGTTTTTTGTATAATGGTTATATTGAATATGATACAAGTGGTTTTTATATGTAAACGCTGTTAATTTTAGTAAACGTAAAAACTCATTTATTGAAAGTGCCTTAAATTCATCAAAAGGTATGTTCTCAGACAATAGCATTCGCTGGATGCTATCTGTTTTTTTATAATTCAAAAGAAATATATCGTCCCTGACACCAATAATTGTAAATGCTTTATCTTGTGTGGGTAGTTTTTCCATAATATTGCCTAAACAATATAATGAATCAAATATATCTTTTTCACTGGTCTCAAAAATTAATTTATTTCTTTCTTTTGGATTATTTGGTTTATATCGAGTTTGCTTAATAATAATTACAATCCCTAAAATTAGGGAAAAGAATATTATTATTAGTTGTGCATTTTTTAGTTTTAAAATTTTCATAGGCTATGTATCAGAAGCAGATTATTCCAAAAATTACCCCGCTTGCCGTAGTTTGCATGCTGCAGGTAAGTGCAAAAGTTGGCTTAACATTGGCTCCGCCTTTGGATAATTTGGGAGAAATTACGGGCAGCTGGGAATGATTTACCAAATCCATTTTAACGTTTACTGTTAATAATGACCCCTAAGTGAATAAATTAAAATCTGATTATCATTGATTTCATAAATTAAGCGATGCTCCTGATTAATTCTACGAGACCAACACCCTTTAAGGTTAAACTTCAAGGGCTCAGGTTTTCCAATTCCTTCAAACGGATTTTCGATAATAGCTTCGACTAACTGAACAATTTTTAATTGCACAGCTTTATTCCCGGATTGCTTCCAAAAAACCAAATCTTTCTCTGCTTCCGGCAATAAAACTATTTCCATAAATCATTTAGTTCCTCAATGGTAACGCTTTTCCCTTTTCCTTCTTTAAAATCCTGACGACCCTTGTTTATCTTTTCTACAAAATCCGGATCGTAGGTTTCTTCCAATTTCTTAACTTCGAATCGAATTTTCAGCGCTTTTAAAAATGCTTTCAGCGCATTCAATTGTTCAGTGCTCGAAGGATGTGCAATAAAAACATTTTCTGAATTCATAATGAATAGGCTTTTTTGAGAATACAAAATTAATGAAAATATATGCGTAATTCATTTCTCCTCAGAAATTTTAAGTGAAACCAATTAAAGCAAGAAATGGAATTAAAGCAAAAAAAGTATTCCGCTTAATACTCCGCCGGCAATTCTTTCAGTTGGGTTAAAGTAAAAACGGGACCGTCTTTACAAACAAATACTTTACCTACATTGCAGCGACCACATTTACCGAAACCGCATTTCAAGATCGGAAGAGCGTCGTGTAGGGAAAGAGTGTTCAGAGCCGTGTAG
>CAZJBB010000248.1:0-4405 GCA_964543995.1 uncultured Bacteroidales bacterium | reverse complement strand
TGAAAGTAACACCACCAACCATTCTCCTGCCGAACTTCCCACATCTCCGGTCTCGTGAGGAATGCTTTGAATGGTACTCAAATATGCCAAAGTAACCGCAAAGGCATTGTTAAGGAAATGCGCCAGCATAGATAAAAGCAGGGAGCCGGACCAAAAGAATAGATACCCCAACACCAATCCCAACACCATACGAGGCAGAAAACCAAAAAACTGCATGTGAATTGCACTAAAAATGGCAGCCGAAATCCAAATGGCTAAATGTTTATTCCTCATGCTGGAGCTTAGCATATTTTGGATTACTCCCCTGAACAGCATTTCTTCGCCCAAAGCCGGTATCAGGGCAATTACCAGTATGTTTGCCATCCATCCGCCCACATCCTTTACTTGCAAAAACGATTGTGAAAGCACAGCCGCACTGTCTTCCGAATTCCGCATCCAGGTTTCTACACCACTTAAAAAAGCCGGCAGTTGAAGATAACTGTTCAAAGTAACCAATATATTAATGAAAGGAACCACACTGATGGTCAACAACAGCACAAAAAAAGCAGAGCGGAGACTGATGCGCTGGTTCATTTTTAAAGCACTGAAAACCTTACCTTCGGTGATTAATGCATATATAAGAACCGGAACGATAAAAGTGCCCACGGCACTAAACGCTTGTAAAAACTTAAGTAGGGGAATATTAGATAATTTATTAATGTTTTCAGCATGGTTGAGCATATTGCTTACATCCGACCTCCAAAATAGAGCTGCAACAGCAACACCAATAAATGTTAGCAACAACATGCAGCCCACGATGAGTAGTCCCAAGGCAATGAGTTTTTTATATAAAGGAGCGTTTTTTAAAAATGCAATTATCATGAGAAATTATTTGCAGCTGAGAATATTTATGATAGATGAATTAAAAAATTAGTGGGTTATACCTCTAGTTTTATATAATTTAATCCCTTCGATATATTTAAAATCCTTAATATTATAGGTGTATAATTCAATCTCGTTTTCTAAAGCAGTTGAAGCAATAATGGCATCAGGAATAATTAGTTTATGGCTAAGTGCGCATGTATTCATTAATTTCAAAAATCGTGCATTGATATCTCCTACAATATCCATTTGCTTAATTTTATCAATACAATTATTGATATTTTGAAGGTCTTTCTTGTTAATAGCACCAAAAATTAATTCAGCTGCCGTAATAATGCTAATCCTAATGAATTCTTGTCCTATAAGTTTGAAATTTGTGATTACTTCATCGTTCCCTTTGAAGAATTCGATCATCACATCGGTATCGCATAGCACTATTTTCTTTTCTTCCATGCTTCTTCTCTAATTTGCTTAGCGGAAATATCCCTGCCTTTCCAAATACCGGCTGAGGCAAATATATCTGCAGGTTCTGCTTCTTTTTCAGGTTTGTGTTTTTGTTGAACCTCCACAAATTTGAATAATTGAAGGAACTCTAATAAAAGAGGCAATTTGCTGTGGTCTTTTATGTTCAAAATAATTTGCTCCATATTAAAGTGATTTGTCTTTCTGCAAAAATATATAAAATGCAGTTTAAAGTGTTGTAAATATATGATTTTTAGAGACAAAATGCATATACTTTACGATTTGCTCCTTTTCAAGCCATGATTGTAATTTATTTTCAACTCATAGCCTATTGAAAATAATTCAATTGGATAATTGTAAAATTCAAAATGCTATAATATCCCTGAATTTGGCAAAATAATTGAATTCATTTTACATGGTATCCTTATTCTGCTCTCAAAAAAGAGTGCGTCCCACCGGGTATAGTATTGAATTGACTTAAATACTGGCTCCAACATTCTTTGTCTTGTTTTGATATATCAGCAAAAAAATCATTTACAAGGAAGAACATACATTTCAGGCTTAAAATACAATTTTATTCTTCTCTCAATCGTTATTTGATCACCATGAGAAACCTTATCATCATCACCGCATGCATTCTTGCCTTTTCTGCTCGGGGGCAGGAAACAAACAAAGTAGACAATGCCGGAACTTTTTCCCTTGGAGCCAGAAGCAGCATAGGATTGGTTAACGACGGAAAATGGCAGAAAACCGCTTTTGGAACCGGGGGACAGTGTCGGATTCGCTTTTCCGACAAGGTAAATACCGATTGGTTCCTAGATTACCTCACTGCCGACTTGGAAAATTATGCCTGGCGTGCAGATTGCCACATTGGCTGGAGTGTACTGTATTACTTATCAAAATCGAATAATCCTACCGTACAACCCTACATTCTTGCAGGACATTGCTTTGAGTATCTTAAATTTACCGATAATGTGAATGCAAAGAATTATGCCGAAAGGTACAGTGCTTCGGTTCAGGGGGGAGCCGGAGTTCAATTCAACATTACCGAAAAGTTTGATGTTTCCATAGTGGGTCAGTATATGATGCACTTGGGGACCAAAATCACCGCTGCGCATGTGAACAACGAAACCATCTTTAGCAAAAGCAAAGGCTATGGCATTCAAGACCATGTATTACTTCATATCAGTTTAAACTATAAAATCGGACACTTATGGCACAAAAAAGCTTGATTTGGGCTGTGATTTTCTTGACTTTAGCTTGTCAAGGGCAATCGCAAAGCAACCCCGACAGAAAAGGGATGTTTAAAGGCAATGCTTCATTTGCTCAAAGCTATATGTTGCATTACAAAAATCAGAATGTGTATATTTATGGCGATTTGGAATATTTTGCTTCTTCAAATGTGAGCGTCAGAGGAGATTGCTTTTGGTACCTCGACACTCGAAATGCCGAAAAGCTGTTTAGGCAAAATGCTATGGTTTTATTCGGAATGATGTACAATACTCCTATAAAGAAGAGCAATTTCTTTGCAGGAATTCAGCCGGGCATATCTTTCACCCAACCCTATTCATTGAAAAACAGCGATGTGCCCCTTTCTTTGGGATATTTTCCATGTTTGTGTGTATCGGCAGGGTATACTTTATACTTCTCAAAGCTAAGTCATTTCAATTTAGAGTTGAAATATGTGTCTTCCAGATACCGAGGCACCACAGGAGGATCCTTAAACATAGATGAGTTTATGGTTTCCGGAGGATTGGGATTTCAGATAGGAGGAGTGAAATAGGCTGAAGGCCGAAGTTTGAAGACCGTGGATTTTTCGGAAAGCTAACCAACAAAAAGCACAAAGAATTTCCACAAAAGGTTACGAAGAAACAACTTTAGTAGCTAATAACCAATAACTTATATCGAAACACGGAAGTCATGGTGTCCATGGAAGCTGATTTTGCAATTGAAAAACTACTCCCAACCTTGCGCCATGACATCAATAATGTGCATGGTTTTTATAGGTAATTGTTGTTGCTCGATGTAGGAATTAAGGTGAAGCAAACAGGAAGCTTCGGTGGAAACAATATATTCTGCTCCGGATTCCATGGCATTATGGGTTTTTTGTTGAGCCATGGCAGTTGAAATGGGTTCGTTTTTTACCGAAAAAGTTCCACCAAAACCGCAACAGACATTATTTTCTTTCATCTCAGTAATGGTCAGTCCTCTGACTTGATTCAATAATATTCGGGGTTCGTCTTTAATACCATATTCTCTCAAAGCGGCACAAGCATCATGATAGGTGATGTTTGCATCGAACCGAGCTCCAATATCTTTTACATGAAGCACATTTACCAAAAAATCAGTGAATTCATAAATGTTTTTTCGAACTTGCTTAAAATCGTTATGAAAAGAAGTGTTATGGAATAATTTAGGGAAATAATTTCTTACATAACCAATGCAAGAAGCAGAAGGTCCAACAATATAACGGTCGTTGGGAAAATCGTGTATAAATTTTTCGCCCATGGCTTTAGCTTCATCCCAGAATCCGCTGTTAAAAGCCATTTGGCCACAACAGGTTTGGTTAGGATTATAATGCACACCTACATCGAGTTTTTCGAGTATTTTGACCATGTTTTTAGCAGTTTCGGCGTAAATTTGGTCAACAAAGCAGGGGACAAAAATATCTACGATCATGTTCAATAATTTTGGCAAAGATATGAATTTTAAGAAAGTTGAAAGCATTATTTCTCATCGATAAAGTACTCAAAAGAATAGGAGTATGATAAGAATTGGTTCTTAAGGCAATCTCGAGATATCCATGCGATTTTAAAATAAATTTTGCGAACCGAATATGAAATCTATCAAATATTGATTCTGATAAAAATCAATTTTTATAGCATTCAGTGTATCAAGCGAATGAGATGAAATGAATGTTAAGTTGTTAACAATATTCATCTCAACGAAAAATTTATGTTTATATTTGCCCCCCTGTAATAATTAGTAAAATTAAACATTAAAGTGCTATGTCATTAAGACAAAAATCACTTGACCTCCGAAAAAGAATGCAGGAAGCATTATCAGGTGGAGGAGAGAAAGC
>CAZJBB010000247.1:0-4420 GCA_964543995.1 uncultured Bacteroidales bacterium | reverse complement strand
ACACGGCTCTGAACACTCTTTCCCTACACGACGCTCTTCCGATCTATCGGCGAACATCGGGGTGGTTATACTGCATTTGTATTTGAGATTACAGGGAAAGTGAAAGCGGGGGAAAGCAATACCCTCAATGTGAGAGTAAGCAATGCGTTGCAATTAGACGTTATGCCTTTGGTGGGTGATTTTAATTTCTATGGAGGTATTTACCGCGATGTGAACTTAATCGTTACCGATAAATCATGTATTTCACCGTTGGACCATGCTTCATCGGGGGTTTATCTGATTCAGGAAAATGTATCAAAAACAACAGCTGATGTAAAGGCGAAAGTACTTGTTTCAAATGAGAATGCTTCAGAGATGCACTATGAAGTAAAAGTTGATCTGCTGGACAATAATACTTCCATCTTGTCACAATCCACTGCATTGGAAGTCAAAGGAAACAGCCAGTTTGATGTCAATATCCCTTTTACAATAATAAAACCTAGACTCTGGAACGGACGTAAAGATCCGTTTATGTACAAAACGGTTGTATCACTGATTCAGGATGGAAATGTACTTGACCGGGTGGAACAACCGTTGGGATTGCGGTTTTTTAAAGTGGACTCAGAAAAAGGATTTTTCTTGAACGGGGAACATCTTCAGCTTCGGGGAGTTTGTCGTCATCAGGATAGAAGCGAACAAGGAAATGCTTTATTACCTCAGGACCACGAAGAAGACATAGCCATTTTAAAGGAAATGGGTGCAAATGCTATTCGTCTTTCACATTATCCGCAGGCACCCTATTTTTATGACTTGCTGGATAAAAACGGAATAGTAACCTGGTCGGAAATATCTTTTGTTGGACCGGGCGGTTACAGGGATGAAGGTTTCGTTGACCAGCCATCGTTTCGTGAAAATGGCAAAATTCAACTGACAGAAATGATCCGGCAGAATTTCAACCGACCTTGTATCTGTTTCTGGGGCTTATTCAATGAATTAAAAATGACAGGGGATAATCCGGTTGAATATATCAAAGAATTGAATACAATAGTAAAGTCGGAAGATCCCTCGAGAATAACCACTGCCGCCAGCTTTATCGACAAAGCTGATATAAACGAAATAACGGATATAATAGCCTGGAATAAATACTTTGGATGGTATGGCGGTGATGCTTCGCTTATTGGCAAATGGGCTGACGACATTCACAAAATTAATCCGGCATTAAAAATAGGTGTCAGTGAATATGGCGCTGGTGCAAGTATTTTCCAACACGAAGAAAATTTAGTTCAACCCACACCAAACAGTTACTGGCATCCTGAGGCATGGCAAGCGCATTATCACGAAGAAAACTGGAAAACACTGAGTACACGACCTTATATATGGGGTACATTTATATGGAATCTATTTGATTTTGGGGCAAGCCACAGAACGGAGGGTGATCGTGCCGGACGAAATGACAAAGGATTAGTGACTATGGACAGAAAAGTAAGAAAAGATGCATGGTGGTTTTATAAAGCTAACTGGAATACTGACGATCCTGTACTCTATATCGCCAACAGAAGGTTTGTTAACAGAAAGAGCCCGCTTACCACTGTAAAGGTTTATTCGAATTTGGAACAAGTGGAATTAATTGTCAACAACATCACGTTGGGCAAAAAGAAAGGAAGCTATGCCACTTTCAACTGGGAAAATATTCCACTAAAAAAAGGAAACAATACAATAGAAGTGAAATCTGTTAAAGGTAAAAATACATTCACGGATCAATGTTTCTGGGTGTTGGAATAACATGAAATAATATCTTCAAATACTTTATCTGAGAACAACTTGAAACAATCTTTCATTCTGTAGTTTAAATCAAAGATTATGTCCATTTTGATTTCTCTGGTGAAGTAGAAAAGAGCAATACCACATCTAATTATTAGAAAAAGTGAAAAATAATTATATTTCGTCTCTTGTTTCAATATCTACATTCTCCACCCTTTTTCTGTCCAGTGCTTTTTCGGCACTGGCGGAAAAACCGTCAATGCTTGCCAAAAAGGATAAAAAGCCGAATGTGCTATTTATCATTATTGATGATTTGAATGATTGGGTTGGATGTCTGGGAGGAAACCCTCAGGCAATAACTCCAAATATTGATAGGTTGGCAGCCAAAGGTACATTGTTTTCAAATGCACATGTGCAGGCACCGCTTTCCAATCCTTCTCGTTCAAGCGTTCTCACTGGCATGCGTCCATCGAGTACAGGGATTTATGGTTTAGCTCCTGGAATTCGTTCTGTAGAAGTTACACAAAATGATGTTACGATTCCACAATATTTTCACGAACAGGGTTATTTCACGGCTGGATTTGGAAAAGTTTTTCACGATGGATCAATTCCAAAAGAGCTTCAAAAGAATGAGTTTGATGTTTGGGGACCTGCACCTGGAATGCCCATTCCTTCCGAAAAGTTTGTAAATACTCCAAATACCATGAAAGGAGTGGACTGGGGAATTTATCCCAAAGATGACCACGATCAGCCCGACTGGAAAACCGCTGATAATGCAATTGCTCAACTAAGGTCGCGTCCCATGGACAAGCCTTTCTTTTTGGCAGCCGGTTTCAGACTGCCTCATGTTCCGTGCTTTGCTTCCCAAAAATGGTTTGACAAGTATCCACCTGAAAATGAAATAAAATTACCGCCCTATTTAGCAAACGACCGGGATGATGTGCCTTTTTTTGCATGGTACCTGCATTGGGATTTGCCTGAACCAAGACTCTCTTGGCTCAAAGAGAACAATCAGTGGCGCAATCTTGTACGTTCGTATTTAGCCAGTACAACCTTTATGGATAGTCAAATAGGGAGACTTTTGGATGCCCTGGATGAATCGGGCGAGGCTTCAAATACGGTTGTTGTGCTTTGGTCGGATAACGGTTGGCATTTGGGTGAAAAAGAAATTACGGGTAAAAACTCCCTGTGGAAACGTTCTACACATGTTCCATTGATTTTTGCCGGACCAGGCGTTGGTGTTGGAAAACGTTGTTTGCAACCCGCCGAGTTACTCGACATTTATCCTTCGTTAGTAGATCTTTGTAATTTGCCCACAAAAAAAGGCATTGAAGGTCATAGTTTGATGCCGCAGTTGAAAAATGCAAGTGCTAAAAGACTTTGGCCTGCCATTACTACTGCTAACCAGAACAATCATTCTATAGTGACAGATAAATGGCGTTTTATTCAATATGCTAATGGTTCTCAGGAACTCTACAATGAACAGAATGACCCCAATGAATGGAAAAATTTGTCTTCGGATGTTAAATTCAAAAAGGTAATGGATGATTTGAAAAAATGGCTGCCTAAAATGAATCTTCAACTCGCACCTGGAAGTGCTCACCGAATTCTTGAACAAAAAAATGGAATTTGGTATTGGGAAGGAAAAGAGATTAATAATTCAGATTTAATTGATTAGTTTTTCCCCCTATTTTGAACTACCCATTTTACAAAAACAAAAAAGTAAAAACTATTTTTAATTATATTCATTATTATCATGTCAAAATTGATAATTGTATGACCAAAAAGTAGTCTTTAAGAACCACATTTAAAGCGGGAGCCTCATCATAATTTTATAAAACTAAAAATTTAATTTTGAAAAAAAACTTAGTAGAATTTTTAAGTCCTTAAAATTTTCGGAGCCAGAAAGCCATAAAGAATCTGTATATCAATTTAAATCGACTGAAGTTGTTTTTAAAAAATAGTTATTGATAAACTGGAGTTTGTTTCAATTGAGTGATAGTTTTCAAATATAAAATCCCAACCATAATTTTCTAACAAATTAACCATTGAAATGAGTAGAGTATCCAAATTGAGTTTTACTTTATTTTTATTATTGACACTTCCATTTTTAGAAACAAAATGTGAAGGATTAATTGTAAAATCATTGACATTTGAAAATCAAATCAATCCTACCGGCACTGATATTATCAATCCACATCTTAGCTGGATAATGGAGAGTAAAAACAAGGGCGAAAAGCAAACTGCGTATCAAATACTTGTTGCTTCATCTCCCGATTTACTTGCAAAAGACAAGGGGGATTTATGGAATAGTGACAAACAACTGTCGGAACAGTCGGTATTAGTGAAATATGTAGGAAAACCCCTTGCATCTGGTATGCATTGTTTTTGGAAAGTCAGGGTTTGGAATAGAGATAATAAAGTTTCAGCTTGGAGCCTGCCCGCACAATGGAGCATGGGATTGCTAAAACCAGATGACTGGAAGGCAAAATGGATTGGAATAGACAAAACTTTCCCTGGAGAAGACGATAAAAGTGAAATTAGAAAACTTGCCGCCCGCTATCTGCGTAAAGAATTTAAAGTATCAAAAACGATAAAAAGTGCTACTGCATATATTTCGGGTCTTGGCTTATAAGATCGGAAGAGCACACGTCTGAACTCCAGTCACCTGAAGCTATCT
>CAZJBB010000246.1:0-4537 GCA_964543995.1 uncultured Bacteroidales bacterium | reverse complement strand
AGATAGCTTCAGGTGACTGGAGTTCAGACGTGTGCTCTTCCGATCTACAAAGTATTTTCACGAAGAGCACAAGGAGTCTTTTTCCAATAACCCATTAACTTAGTAAGCAAACTACGGATTATAACTCACATTCCCTGCCGTCAGTCTGGGTTCAAATAGAATGAAATCTTCCAAATCCACATAGCCGCTGCCGTTAAAGTCGGTGGTCAGAAAACCTGTATTGCCCATGGTAAGTTCGGGTTCGAAGATAATAAAATCGTCAAGATCGATGTATCCACTGCCGTCCAAATCTCCAACCAACATAGCAAACTTTGCAGGACTACCATACACTTGCACCATGGCATCTTGTCCATAAGCTTGGTTCATGGACGAAGTAAAATCATACCCTAGGGTGTGGGTGTTAAAAGGAATCGGAATTGCAGCCCAAAGAATCAAGTGGTTTCGGTTGCTCACTTTAAGGTAATAGTTTCCGGAACATTTGGTGGTGGAGATATTGAAACTTGCCAGGCCATTTGTATGTAAATCCACATTTTGAAAACTATATTCCGGTGGGGAAGTCAAATCGGTTTCATTATAAAATTCAATGTTGATTTTATCAGCAATGCCGGCAGGAAAATTCAATAAACCGGTGTTACCATCATAAATTTCATTCATGATTCCGTTTTCATGGTTAAAAGTGCCTTCGAGGAATAGGTGTACATTCATGTGATTTGGAGTGGCATTCACCGTCATCTGCAAGAGGTTCGAATTGGAAATACAAGAACCATTGGTAGTCATGATGCACCTGATACTGTCACCGTTATTGGGTAAGTATGAGTATGTTGGCATATTGGAGCCCACATTAAGCCCATTTACTTTCCATTGGTAAACAGCATTGGAACCTCCGGGAGCCACATACGTGGAATATTGGATGGGAACGCCATCACAAACACTTAGGCTCGGAGTAGTTACAGTAATGCTTCTGGGGATTTCGCTGAGGGTATAGGTATTGGTAAATACGGTATCCATATATGTTGCCACTCGGTGAGCGGCCAATTGATAGGTTCCGGCAGTAAGATTATTCCATATAATGGGATTCCCGCTTCCTGTTATCCAATTCGCATCGGCAACTCCATTTTTAATTAAACAATACTTCACTCCTACTTCCGAAGAAGTGGAAGTTAAGGTGGTTCCATTGATTCCCTGACAATACGTTACATTACCGTTGAGTGCCTGAAACTGTATGGGTTTATTTAAATAGGGATTGCTAACATTTAGTACATGACTACTTTGATTGGTAATTCCGGTAGAAGTTGATCCTATGTATTGGAAAACAGTGGAAGGCCACGAAGAGGGAGAAGTAAACGACCAACTGAGATTGGGTTTAGCTGCATAAAAAGGAACATTATTGATCAAGCGAATACGAATCACCTTGGTGCCGGGTACTGAACTTGAAATCAGGGTACCTTGTCCTGCAGAAACGGATTTAGCCGTAATCTTGATGGTTTTTTGTGCTGCGGTAGCTGTAACAGGGACAATATACAAATTGGTCTGGGTTTGTTGTTGATTTACATTTAATTGAGAAAAGGAAGACACCAGAGAGTCAAATAGAGTTCCGCCATTTTTAATTAAGGAATCTACTTTTATGCCCATTTGAATATAAGCCAACTGAAAATCGGCACTGCCTCCGGTACGTTGTAGGTACAAATCAAAATCGTATTCATAAAGAGAAACTAAGGTGTCGTTGGTGATGGTAGCCAAATAAGTAGCTCCATTAACGGTCATTTGAATGATGTTAGAGGTAACAGGATTTACTGCAGGGCAAGCAATGTTGGAAGTCATTTCACAACTGACGTTATCCCCATTGGAGGGTGTATTGGAAAAAGTGGGACTATTGGTTCCCGCATTCGCTCCGTTTACCTTCCATTGATACACCGGAGTACTGCCTCCATTGGTGGGAGTTGCTGTATAATTCACTGTGGCTCCAATGGTTACTGTGGTAGCGGAAGCATTAATGGTAACACCGGTCGAAACCGTATTGTTTACCACCATGGCGATGGGTGAAGAAGAAACCGTACTTTGGCTTACACAATTTGCATTGGATGTTAAATAGCATTTTACTGAATCCCCATTAACCGGAGAATAAGAGAAATTACTGATATTGGTTCCCACGTTATTTCCATTCACTTTCCATTGATAAGCAGGAGTGTTTCCTCCATTGGTTGGAGTAGCAGTGAAATTTACTGAAGTTCCTGCACAAACGTTAATTGCAGAAGGGCTAACCGATATTCCGGCTTGTATGTTTGGGATCATTTGCATGATTACAGCTGCTGAGGTGGCAGGATTTGAATTCACACAATTCGCATTGGAAGTCATGACCACCGTTACTTGATCATTGTTATTAGGAATATAAGCAAAGGAAGCGCTGTTGCTTCCTGAATTCGCCCCGTTAATTTTCCATTGATACGAAGGACTTGCACCTCCATAGGTTGGAGTGGCAGTGAAATTAATTGAAGTACCTGCACAAACATTGTTGGCCGATGGACTTACCGAAACTCCGGCAGCAAGCATGGGATTGACAAACATAGTAATAGGAGCAGATGTTGCCGGACTTCCACTAATGCAATTGGCATTGGACGTCATAACACAGCTTAGCACATCTCCATTTTGAGGTGTATAATTGTAAGCACTGCTGTTCGTTCCTGAATTGGCTCCGTTCACTTTCCATTGATAGGATGGGGTGAGTCCTCCATTCGTTGGAGTGGCTGTAAAGTTCACTGAGGTTCCGGCACACACATTATTAGTAGAAGGACTTACCGAAACTCCGGCAGTGAGCGTTGGATTGACAGTGATGGGTAAAACCGATTCGGTTCCATCTCCACAGGTATTATGACCTTTTACCTTTAAATTTCCGGAAGTTGCTGACACGCTATAATTTACGCTAATGCTGTTGGTGGTACTCGATCCACCGGCACCATTGGGCAAAGTCCATACATAAGAACTTGCATTTGTAATGCTTGGAATAGTGTAGGTTACGGAATTTTGTCCCGGGCAAACTGAGGTCAGCCCAGAAATCGTCCCGGCATTTAAAGGCAATGGGTTTACGGTTACATTTACGGTTGAACTTCCTCCGTCACCATAGGCGTTATGACCTTTAACACCAATATTACCGGAGGATGCAGTTCCATTGAAATTAACTACAATACTATTGCTATCACTTACACCGGTGGCACCGGTAGGTAAACTCCAAACATAAGAGGTGGCATTGGATATGGGGGCAACGGAATAAGTTACCGTAGACTGTCCGGCACAAACGGACACAGCACCGGAAATACTACCGGCCTGACCGGGTAAAAGGGGCTGATTTATCGTAACTACTGCAGTTGCAGGAGCGGAGGTACAACCATTATACTTGGAAGTAAAAGTATAGGTTCCGGATGCAGCAAGTTGCGCATTTGAAATACTTGCATTTTGATTTGTGGAGCTGAAGTTGTTTGGTCCCGTCCAATTGAATATGGTTCCTATGTCAGTGGTTCCTGTTAAATTGAGTGTTGAATTTACAAGTACCGGTGAGTTGGAGGAAGCTCCGGCTGAGGGGCGTGGCTTATAGGTAAATACCTCTGCACTTTCAGAGAAACCCGTAGGAGTCGTTACAATCACGGTTCCGGTTTGAGTGCCTACCGTTACAGTAAGGGCATTTTCTGTGGCGTTGATGATAGTCGCAGGAGTACCGCCAATAGTAACAGAAGTGGCACTGATTAAATGGCTGCCAGAAATTATTAAAGTGGAATCTTTGCATTGAGAGGTGGTACTTAAGCCTGTGACTACAACAGGTGATTCGACAAATGTGAAATTATCGAAACCCAAGTAAGTAGTCTCATAATTTACCACCGATACATGTACCATAAAATAGTAAGTAGCTGTAGTGGGCGCAAGAAAAGTTCTTTTCGTGGTTGAGTATGAAGTAGTTGTGCTAATGTCTGAAGTTATTACAGCAGTTCCAATCATATTAGATCCCACTCCGGTAGGAAGGGTATTATATCTTACATCCAGATTCCAATTGTTAGCACCTGTTCCAACCCATTTAAATCCAAAATCATAATATTGGCCGGCAGTCAAACTCATACCGGGGGTGATTAAATACCGATCTCCATTGTATGGGTAGGTATTTCCATAACAAACTATATAATAAGGTGATGAATAAGGATTGTGGGTAGCATTTATAGAGTTTCCACCTGAATACCAGGAAGTGTAACCATCTTGTGATTCATATTTCCAACAAGGAGGGAGAACATTCCCTCCGGTTGAGGTCATGGCATCGAAATTTTCAGACCATGGAAAAGTAGCAATGTCGACGCAAAGGGTAGTGAAGCTAGTGGCCAGCGTCCAAGAACTCATGTCTCCACCACCACAGTCTGCTTTAACATAGGCATTATAGGTGGTATGAGGTAATAATCCGGTGGCATTTTTGCTTGTAGCAACGGAGGTTCCATTGGCAGCTAAACCGGTGGCACCACTCCCCGGCAAGCCGGAAGTTCGAACTTCCCACACATAACCG
>CAZJBB010000245.1:0-4553 GCA_964543995.1 uncultured Bacteroidales bacterium | reverse complement strand
TGACATACGCGGCTCTGAACACTCTTTCCCTACACGACGCTCTTCCGATCTAACCCATTATTTTTAGATAAGCATGGCAATCTCCAAACATTCGATTATGCCGTAGCAAATCCCCCATTCTCTTTAAAGAACTGGACTACTGGCTTCGACCCCAGCAATGATGAATACGAACGATTTGCTGGATATGGAATACCGCCAGATAAAAATGGCGATTATGGTTTCCTGCTGCATATCATCAAATCTTTAAAAAGTACAGGCAAGGGGGCTTGCATTTTACCGCACGGTGTTTTGTTTCGTGGCAATGCCGAAGCGGTAATACGAAGAAACATTATTCAACGGGGCTATATAAAAGGTATCATAGGCTTACCAGCCAATCTGTTTTATGGTACAGGCATTCCTGCCTGCATTATTGTAGTTGATAAGGAGGATGCTGATAAACGTACTGGCATATTTATGATAGATGCCAGTAAAGGCTTTTTAAAAGATGGCAATAAGAACAAACTTCGTGAGCAGGATATTCACAAAGTAGTAGATGTTTTTAATAAACAAATAGAAGTACCCAAGTATAGCCGTATGGTATCCTTCGGAGAAATAGGCGACCCTAAAAATGACTATAATTTAAGTATACCCGATAAGCACAAAAATAAAGATCCTAAACCCACTTCAATTCCGGACAGTTTAAAGCATGCCATCAAATGTTTTATTCTTTCATCGGCTGCTAGAAGATGCAGGGGGCAAATAGATGTCCATAATTCAATGCTGATACATGTTACAAGATATGTTAAATGGCAAGACAAAATTGCAATGCTTGTGGATTCTGAATTAAAATTTTATCAAAAACAAATTGAGTTTAAGACCGGTAACTTACTTAATGAACTAGAATTAATTTGGGCTGAGGAGTTTGTTCCAAACACTCATATTATTATACACAGTGATACGGATTACAAAGATCCTGCAATAAAACCTATATCATGGAAAATTTTAGTTGAAGAAATTAAGCCAGCCATTTCCAAAATGGAAGTTAGAGCAGTACATGGAGACAAGAAAATTGAAGGATTGTCACATCATAATATTTCACCTCTTGACTACTTCTTTTCAGAACAGCAAGGGAGTTTTCTCTCAGTTATAGCAGTGGGAGGTGATAAGCTTTCTAGGGGTCTAACACTGGAAGGATTAACTGTGAGTTATTATTTGCGTGCTTCCAAAATGTATGATACTCTTATGCAAATGGGTCGCTGGTTCGGTTATAGACCTGGATATGTAGACCTGTGCAGAATTTTTACCAGCGAAGAGTTGATAGGTTGGTATAAACATATAACTATTGCTTCTGAAGAAATGCGTAAAGATTTTGATTACATGTTTCTTTTGAAAAAAACACCAAGAGATTTTGGTTTAAAAGTAAGAACACATCCAGGTTTATTGAAAATTACTGCCGCTAATAAATTCCGGTATAAAAAAATTATGTCACTCAGTTATTCTGGTGAGCTTGAACAAACTTATCAATTCAAAATTGATAAGATCAAATTCCGAAATAATTATAATGCGCTGATTTCGCTTATAACTGAATTAGGTAAAACCAAAGATGAATTTTTAAATTCTTATAATCCGAAACAACTTTTTATCTGGAGAGGTGAAAATAATTCTCAAATTATCAAATCGTTTCTCATGAATTACAAGATTGGGCAAGAAGTTATTGATACCAATAAAATTATTGATTATATCAGCGCTCAGACAAGTAAAGGGAACTTGGTAAATTGGACAGTTGCTTTGATTAATAACTCTACAGCAAAGGATGAAAATGAATTCGAATTTAAAGGATTAACTGAAAAAGTAGGATTGACAGACAGAACGAATACCAACATAGACTCTAATGAATATTGGGTTGCCAAAAACAATATTACTGACCACAGACATGAATTAATTGATTTGTCAAATGAAGAAATATTAGAAGCAAAACGATTAACGGAAATTGATTATAGGAATGATGGGAAAACTGAATTGCCAGAACTTCCAAGCAGAAAAAGAATTAAATGCATCCGAAAAAGCACTAATGGTTTACTTTTAATTTATCCTTTGAATAATAACTGCCTTTATATCGTTGATAATAAAGCAGAGAAAAAAGTATTTTATAGAAAGCCTATTAATGATATTCCAATTATTGGTATTGCAATTAGTTTTCCAGAAATTGAGAATGATACGAAAGTTGAATATGCAGTAAATGAACAATTCCGAAAGGAATATGAATATCCTGAAGAACTTGATTTTGTAGATGAAAATGATGGAACGGATTAAACAAATTTGGACACAGCTTGAGGCTGATTGTAAAAAAATGGCAGGACTCTATAAAGTCCGTTATTCTGAAGAAAACATCTGTGACGTTTTTTTAGGGATGAAAAACCCTGAATTATTCCGGTTACTAATTATCAGAGTCCCATTTTTAATCGGGAAAGAATTTAATTTTCATTATGAATTTCGTGGTTTGAAGTTTGAAAAGATATATGACCCTGATAATTCCGATTTTTTACTTTTGAATCTGATTTTGGTTGACAAAGTGCTTCAGGACATTTTCGACACATTAATTTCAGATATTATTGAATCAATCATAAGGGAAAAAGATATTAAGGTTATTCTTAAAAATTTTACGAACCGATTGATTAAATGGCAAAGTTTATTTGAAAGATTCAACCAACAGGGTTTAACGCCTGAGGAGCAAAGAGGATTATACGGTGAATTGTTTTTTCTAAGAAAATTCTTGCAACAAAATGCTGATTTTATAAGCATAATTAATTCATGGGTGGGAATAGAAAAGCAAATCAGGGATTTTCAATATGGTTCATGGAGTTTGGAGGTCAAAACCACCCATGGAAACAATCATCAGAAGATTCATGTAAGTAATGAAAGGCAGCTTGATATTTCTAATTTGGACCATCTTTTTCTTTATCATTTATCCCTAGAGACAAGACAATATTCAGGAGAAACATTGAACGAAATTGTGGTATCTGTTTCAGATATTTTAAGTGTGAATTACATTGCTCTACTTCAATTTAAGAGCAAATTAATTGAAGTAGGATTTTTTGATCATCATAAAAACAATTATTCATATACTGGTTATTTTATTCGTCAGGAAGATTTTTATAAAGTTGAAAAAGAATTTCCACGAATTGAAGAGAAAGATATTCGCAAAGGTGTTGGAGATGTAAAATATACTATTGTGGTTTCACATTGTACAGAATTTGTAATACTTGAACAGGAAGTTTTAAAAACATTAATTTTTGTATGAGCAACACAATAGAGCAAAATGAACTTCATAAATTTTACAATTCCCTTACTCAGGATATAAAATCTTTGCAACTTTCAGAGGATGAGGGTGGAAATCTTGAGCAGATTTTTACTCGAACTGCACTAGATTTATTGTCTGAAGCTGGCGAAACTGAAAATGCACGAGACGCTTATGATGAAGGTCAGCTAGGAACGAAGAACCAACATAAAATCAATGCATACGCTGAACCGGATAATTATGAAACTATTGATTTATTTATTACGGTTTTTAAAGGGACTGCCGAACCTCAGCGTATTCCAAAGGATGAAATTGATACCGCTATAAAACGAATTACCAATTTTTTTAGAAAAGCAAAGTACAAAGACTACGTTAATGAAATCGAAGAGTCTTCTCCGATTTTTGATTTTGCCAGAACTCTGGCTAATTCAGAACTCCTTAAGGAAAACCTTGTACGTATTAATTGTATTATCATTACTGATGGAATATATTCCGGTGTAAATTTTGAAAGCCAAACCATTTCCGGAATTCCACTTTTTTATCGGGTTGTCGATATAAATTATCTTTATAACATTACTAAAAAATCGCACATTCCTATTGAAATTGATTTCAAAAAAGAGGGTTTTGAAGTGCCATGTATCATTTCTCCATCTGTTAACGACCAGTATCAGTCATATCTTGCGATTATTCCTGGTACTGCTTTGGCAACTATCTATGAACGCTATGGCTCCCGGCTTCTTGAGCAAAATGTTCGTTCATTTTTACAGTTCACGGGTAAAATAAATAATGGTATAAGAAAGACGATAAAAGAAGAACCGCATATGTTTCTTGCTTTTAATAATGGCATAGCTGCTACTGTTGAAGAATTAGAAATCGAAAACTCAGAAAATGGAAAAGGATTTGTAATTTCTAAAGTTAAAGATTTTCAAATTGTAAATGGGGGTCAGACAACTGCATCAATTTACCACACTTTAAAAAAAGACAAAGTTTCAATCTCTGAAATTTTTGTTCAAGTTAAAATTACGCAAGTTATTAATAGGGATAAGTTTAGTGAAATAGTTTCAAGTATTGCGGAATATGCAAATACCCAAAATAAGGTTTCCGTTTCTGATTTAAGCTCAAATAAGCCTTTTCATATAGAACTTGAAAAATTGTCAAGAAACATATTTGCTCCTCATGTTATTGGAAGCAGCGCACAACAGACAAAATGGTTCTATGAAAGGGCTAGAGGACAATACAAAAATGCAAGAATTAAAGAAGGCTTTACATCAGCTAG
>CAZJBB010000244.1:0-4576 GCA_964543995.1 uncultured Bacteroidales bacterium | reverse complement strand
CACGGCTCTGAACACTCTTTCCCTACACGACGCTCTTCCGATCTGTGTTTACCTTGCAAAGTGAAGGCACCAACTCCTCAGGAAACTTTGGAATTGCTGCCAATATCATCTATCAAAACCGGAATTTATTTCGAAGGGCTGAAATGTTCTCTTTAAAACTGAATGGGGCTATGGAAGTGCAGCAGTTGTTTGCCTCTTCTAACAACGTGAGCAGCAACTCCTTATTTAACACTTATGAAACCAGCTTGGAAGCAGGATTGGAATTCCCCCGATTCTTACTTCCGGTGCGTCTCGAAAACATTTCCCAACGTCTTCGCCCCAAAACCAATATTCAATTGGGAATCAATTATCAATTCCGTTCCGATTACGACCGCACAATTGCGAGGGCCTCTTTTGGATATGATTGGAAAGAAACACAATTCAAACGCCACACTTTGAATCCCATTGAAATCAATTCCGTAAAAATCAATCCCGATTCCATATTTAGTGCTTACATATCTCAACTGACTGACAACAGAGTTAAATATCAATACACCAACCATTTAATCTCTGCACTTCGTTACACCTTCCAATACAACAACCAAGATTTGTCGAAAACTAAAAGCTTTTCATGGCTAACTTTTACTTACGAAAGCTCCGGAAACGTCTTAAGGTTGGCAAATATCCTTTTGAAAACTCCAAAAAACGAGTTAAACCAATATGATGTTTTCAATATACCTTATGCACAATATTTGCGTTTTGAACTGGATTTAAGAAGATACATCCTATTTAATCGCCAAAACTCTTTGGTTTTAAGAGCCTATGCAGGAATTGGTTTTGCTTACGGAAACTCCCTTGCCCTCCCCTTCGAAAAAGGATTTTATGCCGGTGGTTCTAACGACATCCGTGGTTGGAGAAACCGCAGTTTAGGACCAGGTGCATTTAGCAGTGGCTCGGATATTGAAAGAATTGGTGACAACAAGATAGAATTTAACGTTGAAAGCCGTTTCCCTTTATATAAAATCCTGAAAGGAGCTGTATTTATTGATGCCGGAAATATTTGGCTAAATAAAGAAAATGCGGATTTTGCCGGAGGAAATTTCCAACTCAGTAAGTTCATTGATGAAATTGCCATTAGTGCCGGTATTGGTCTTAGGTTCGACTTCGATTATTTCATTATCCGGGGCGACTTTGCCCTCCCCATGAAAAACCCTTCCCTCCCGGTGAACAAGCGTTTCAACATTAATTTCCTAAAGTTCAACGACATTATCTTGAACTTTGGAATTGGATATCCTTTTTAATGAACCCTATGGCATCCCATTGGCAAACACTTAAAGGGCATATTCTCAAGTTTTTCTCTCATCAACTTACTGTATGTCAGGAAGGTTTATTATCGGTATTGGAGAAATTTCTCTATGCAACTTCCGAAAAGCCGCTCCTCATCATCAGGGGGTATGCCGGAACCGGTAAAACTTCATTTATTAGCGCCTTGGTAAAAGCACTTAAAGCGACTAAAATTCATGTGGAACTGATGGCTCCCACCGGAAGCGCCGCAAAGGTATTTTCTTCGTATTCGGGGGTAAATGCGAGTACCATACATCGCCGCATCTATATGATTTTCACCAAAAAAGATGGTTCCTTAAAAATCACCTTACAAAAAAACACTTTGAAAAACGCTTTGTTTATCATTGATGAAGCCTCTATGATACCGGATGACAGTTTATCGAACGAAGGACTCTTGTTTCCAAACAGAAACTTATTGGACGATTTGATTGAATTTGTGTACCAAGGCGAAAACTGCAAGCTCATTTTCTTAGGCGATTTAGCCCAACTTCCTCCGGTGGGTCTATCGGTAAGTCCGGCATTGGATGGAAAATACTTAGCTGCAAAATACCCCATAGATTTATTTGAATCCGCTTTGACCACCGTGGTCAGACAAGAAGAACATTCAGGGATACTGCATAATGCCACCCGCTTGCGGTTAAAACTTAAAAGCAAGGAATATCAGGTGCCCTTTTTCGATATAGAAACCTATCCTGACATTGCCTTATTGCCTATGGCAGATTTCCAGGAGGTGATCCAACAATCCTATTCCGAATCCGGTTATAGAAACACCACCATCATTTGCCGAACCAATAAAAAAGCCAATATTTTTAACCGAGAGATCCGAAATCGGATTTTATTCAGAGATGATGAAATTTGCACCGGCGATATATTAATGGTGGTGAAAAACAATTACTACTGGCTTGCCGATAGAAAAGACTTTGTTGCCAACGGAGATATTATTGAATTGATGAGCATTCAGCGTATTACCGAAAATTATGGGTTTCGCTTTGCGGATGTGAGGGTAAAAATGATTAACAAAGAAATCTCTTATGTAACTGAGGTTAAAATCATTCTGAACACCTTACAAGCGGAAGGCCCTTCTTTACCCAAAGAAGATTCCGGAATCTTATACCATGCCGTTCGAGAGGATTATGCCAAGAATTTCCCAAAAAAAGAAATCCCTGAATTGATGCGTAACGATCCTTTTTTCAATGCCTTGCAAGTGAAGTTTGCCTATGCCTTAACCTGCCATAAAACCCAAGGAGGGCAATGGGAACAAGTGTTTATTGATCAGGGTTATGTTACCGACGAAATGATAAATCGAGAATACATCCGATGGTTGTACACCGCCATCACCCGAGCCACCCAAAAGGTGTACCTAATGAATTTTAAGGAAGATTGCTTTGTATAGTTAATCCTTAAAGATATATCAAACTAAATTTTCATTCGATTTCTTTATTCTTTTTCGGTATCGGCAACATCTGTCAGCCTTAATTTACCATCCTCTGCAATGAGTTTCAAAGTCCGATTTTTTCGGACTCTCGCTTCCTTCTTTTTTAAGCTTTGATTTTAAATTGCTCCAGTATTTACTTGCACCATCAGTATCGGTTAGCACTTCAATGACATCAACAATAGAAAAATACCATTACAATACGACAAAACCCGCTATATTTTAGAGCTTATTGGCAAATCGTGTTTTTAATTCCTAGTCAATTGATAATCAAGAATCAATAGTCCCGGTGACAGATTTAGTCTAGTAGTTAATTTACGAATCATATCAACTGTCAGTTTACGTTTACGATTGAGTACTTCGGAAACTCGACTTTTCCCTCCGATTTCATCAATTAAGTCAACTTGTCTTAATTGCATTTCCTCCATACGAATCTTTATTGCTTCTATTGGGTCTGGTGCATTAATTGGATAATGCTTTTTCTCGTATTCATCAATCATTAATCCAAGTATATCCGCTTCGTCACTCTCCACGGTTCCAATAGATGCATCAAATATTACTTCAAGTCTTTTTAATGCTAATCTATAATCGGCCTCTGTTTTTATCAATTTTATATTCATAGCTATATTTTTTTAAATCGTATTTGCATCAATCTTATCATACTCATCATGCTGACCAATGAATCTAACAAAAATCCACTGTTTTTCAAAATTAAATTTAACGACCAATCTGTAGGAATTACCTCTTATATTAAAAACCATTCTACTATCTTTTAAAACACTCGCATTTGCATAAGTCTGTTTAACATCTGCTGGGGTTTTCCAATCTGAACACATTGCAGTATCATACCAGGTTTTTAAATACTGCTCAGCATCAGGATATTTCTCCCAATATTCTCTCAATGTGCTTTTTGCAAATATTCTATTCATAATTAAAACTTCTTTGCAAAGATAATTACAAATTCTCAATTTGGGAACTTTTTTTTTGGGGAGTGTGTCGTTTTAACGTTGGCGGTAAAAATCGGAGCAGATTTCGAAGCTGTAATTTATCCACCGACACGAGCTTTGTAACAAGCTGTATCGATCACATTACCAATGTTTCCAATCTGTTTTATTACCGCACGTTATGCACTGGACATTGTCATTTTATATGTTTAAGTATCTGTTCCGCAACTTTTTCAACCACTTTAACTGGAACACTATTACCAAATTGTTGATATGCTTGATTATCAGATACAGGAATTTTAAATGTATCAGGAAACCCTTGTAATCTTGCTGCTTCTCTCGGTGTAAGTTTTCTTGGATTTTTCCCTATTTGTTCAACCAAAATTTCACTTCCGTCTTTATAGTAACGTGCTGAAATTGTATTTGTATATTCAGAGTTTTCATTTATTAACCCAAATCCAAAACCCTTACCTTTTTCTTTGTTTAAAACTTTTCGGCGTTGATGACCATCCCAAAGTTTATCAGATATTGTATATTTATCATCTACAGTTTTCTCTAAAATATCACCAACTTTTGTTGGTGCAAATGTCGGATTAGGAAATGTAAATTTTATGTTTTTATCTAAAAACCCTACAATGTAAATCCTTTCTCTATTTTGAGGCAAACCGAATTCTCTTGCTTTTAACACTTTATATTGAACATTCTCGTAACCAATTTCCTTTAAGTGTTCAATTATGGTTTTTAATGTTCTTCCGTTATCGTGACCTTTCAATTGCTTAACATTTTCCAGTAAAAAAGCTTGTGGTTTTTTTGCTATTAAAATGTAACCCTTCGGCAAACTGCATCTTTCGTGTAAGCTAATGATTTTGGAATTTTG
>CAZJBB010000243.1:0-4650 GCA_964543995.1 uncultured Bacteroidales bacterium | reverse complement strand
CTATAGGAACCGGAGTTAAAAACATAACTGTGGGATCAGGTATGGGATATATTAATGGGCAAACGGTGCTCTTGTACAATTCATCAAATAATTATATGATCGGCAATGTGACCACTTATAATTCGGGCACAGGCGTCTTAAGCGTAAACATAGTTTATATTGTTGGAGCAGGTTCTTTTTCATATTGGGATGTGAGTTTAACAGGAACACCGGGAAATTCGGGTGCGAATGGCTATACCGGTGCCCAAGGACTCACCGGACAAACCGGTGCCATAGGGGCTCAAGGCCTTAGCGGAAAAACCGGTTCCACGGGTACCAGTGGGTTTACCGGAAGCACAGGAAGCACCGGTCCAACAGGTCCATTGGTTACGGGTTCAGCAGGACAAACGCTCAGAAATGATGGCTCCGCTTGGGTTGCCAATAGTTTATTATTCAATAATAATACTAGCATCGGAATTGGAACAAGCTCACCAAATGCTGCTGCCGCGCTCGAAATTAGCAGTACCACTCAGGGCTTTTTACCTCCTCGTTTGACACAAGCTCAAATGCTGGCATTGACTCCCGTAGAAGGTTTGATTATTTACAATACCACCATTAAACTTCCTCTTTTTTATAATGGTACTTATTGGTCAAAAATGGATGGGAACTTGTATTTGTGGTTAGGACAAAGTTATCAGGGCGGAATTATTGCCTATATTTTTCAACCCGGCGATGCCGGCTATGTGTCCGGAGAAACCCATGGAATTATTGCCGCTCCTTCCAACCAAAGTACCGCCGCTTCTTGGGGTTGTTATGGTGTGGTGATAACGGGGGCCGATGGTATCATTTTAGGCACCGGAAACCAAAACACCACTGATATTTTAAGTGGTTGTGCCACAGCAGGTATTGCAGCCAAAATTTGCGCTGATTTATCCTTAGGGGGCTATACCGATTGGTATTTACCCAGTAAAGATGAATTGCATCAGCTCTACTTGAATCGAGCCATTATTGGTGGATTTACCAGTAATTATTACTGGAGTTCCACAGAAGCTACCAACCAATATGCATGGTCGGAAGATTTTAGTTCCGGAGTTGCATACCAAACCACAAAAAGCTGGGCTCTTGGCTATGTTCGGGCCATTAGAAATTTTTAAAGCCATCAAGAACATATAAAGTTTAATTCAGTTTTCCTCAGGAAACTAAAGGAGTATTACTTGATTGAAGAATATTATGCAGCTTCATAGATAATACCATTTTGAATTTTATAATCATCCATTGGACTACTACATATATACAATCGGTATAAGAATTACACTACTTAATACAGTCTATTGCGAATTCAAGGTATAATGTACCTACCTTTGTTTCTCAAACCTTGTCTTAAACAATGAACTCACAAGAAATCTTCCATACCCAGCTTAAAAACGAAATCCGAGAGAGTGGCCAAGTGAAGGTCTTTCCGAATGGAACGGTAATTTTAGACTTTAATGCTTACATCAAATCCATTCCTATTGTATTATCTGGAAGTATTAAAGTAATTAAAACCGACATGGAAGGAAGAGAATTGCTGTTGTATTATATCAAACCGGGCGAAAGTTGTATTATGTCATTACTAGGTGGAATGCACAACGAAACCAGTAAGATTAAAGCCTTGGTAGAAGAAGAAGTGGAGCTTCTGCTAATTCCGGTAAATAAGGCTAAAGAATGGGTGCAACAATTCCCGGAATGGACTGATTTCATCTTTGACTTATATCAACGTCGATTCGAGGAATTACTTGAAATTGTAAATTCAGTCGCTTTTCAGAAACTGGATTTGAGATTGCTTCAATTACTCAAGCAAAAATCCAATTTATACCAATCCAATGAAATTATGGTTACTCATCAACAGTTAGCCGATGAACTTGGGATTACCCGTGAGACGGTTAGTCGCGTTCTTAAACAAATGGAAAAAGAAGGACGTTTGGAACTCTCCAGAAATAAAGTTTGCCTTATGTAACATCCATCACATACTGCAATTTTCAGTTGTTGTAATTTTGCCAAACTAATTAAAATTATAACGATATGAAAAAGAACATGGGAACAATCGACAAATGGATCCGAGTGATTATTGCCGCAATTTTGAGTATACTGTTTTTTACAAATGTACTTACAGGGACTTTAGTAATTGTATTATTGATTCTCTCCGGAGTATTTGTACTCACCAGCTTGATTGGGTTTTGCCCTTTATATTTACCTTTAGGCATTTCTACTTGCGCAAAAAAATAAAATCGAATGAAATATATTATTGTTGGAGGTGTTGCTGGAGGGGCAAGTACAGCGGCACGCCTAAGAAGATTGGATGAACATGCAGAGATTGTCATGTTCGAAAAAGGGGCCTATATTTCGTATGCAAATTGTGGTCTGCCCTATTATATTGGAGATGTGATTAAAGATCGGGATGATTTGTTTGTGCAAACCCCAACTTCCTTTAAAAAACGGTTTAATATAGATGTGCGTACCCAAACTGAAGTAATATCCATAAACCCCCAAGAGAAGTACATTCGGGCTAAAGACTTGACAAATGGCAGCATATATCAAGAGAGTTACGATAAACTGGTATTATCTCAAGGGGCAGAACCCATTCGTCCTCCCTTTCCCGGGATTGATCTCTCCGGGATTTTTACTTTACGAAATGTGAGCGATACCGATAGAATTAAAGAATATATTCAGCAACATCAGGTAAAAAGAGCTGTGGTAATAGGGGCAGGATTTGTTGGATTGGAGATGGCAGAAAACTTACATCATTTAGGAATAGAAGTAAGCATAATTGAAAAGGCACCTCAAGTATTGGCACCTGTTGATTTCCCTGTAGCCGCCATTTTGCAGCAACATATTCGCTCAAAAGCAGTAAAATTAATGCTCAACACAGAAGTGAGTCATTTCGAAGAATCAGATATGCATCTTGAAGTTCATTGTAAATCGCAGGATATTTTAAAAGCGGATATGGTAATTCTTTCCATTGGGGTTCTGCCGGATACAAAAATCGCCAAAGAAGCCGGAATTCGTATTGGAGAAGCTCGTGGAATTTGGGTCAATGAATACATGCAAACTTCAGAACCCGATATTTATGCTGTTGGGGATGCCATTGAATTTATTCATCCCATCACAAAAAAATCAGGAATGACGTATTTGGCCGGACCTGCCAATAAGCAAGGACGGATTTGTGCTCATAATTTGGTAAACGGGAATCAGGAAAAATACGCAGGTTCAATACAAACCGCTATTGTAAAAGTGTTTGATATGACTGTAGCTACAGCAGGAGTCTCAAGCCGGATATTAAGTCAAGAGGGCATTCAACATCAGGTTTCAATCATCAGCAGTGGGTCTCATGCATCTTATTATCCCCATGCCAGACCCATGACTATACAAATTGCTTTTCAACCTGAAACCGGGCAATTATTACACGCTCAAATCATTGGTTTTGATGGAGTTGATAAAAGAATAGACATCCTTGCTCAGATAATTCAAAGAAAAGGAAATATAGCCGAACTTACCGAATTCGAACATGCTTATGCTCCCCCATTCTCCTCCGCCAAAGATCCTGTGAATATGTCCGGCTTTGTTGCGGAAAATATTTTGCTTAAAAAGTCCTTCCCTTTCCAATGGAACGAGTTGGATCAAATTCAAACCGGTGATTTTTTTGTAGATGTAAGAACAGCAGGAGAATATAAGGCCGGGATAATCGGAAATGCAATCAATATTCCACTGGATGAGATAAGAAATCGTTTGTCTGAATTCCCAAAAGACCAAAGAATTTTCATTTACTGCCTTGGAGGTCTCAGGGGATACCTCGCCCAGAGAATTTTACTCCAACATGGATACAATCAAGTGTTTAACTTATCCGGAGGCTATCAAATTTGGGAAACTTGTCAAAAAGAATTAAATTAATAAACAATGAATATAGAAAACCTATTTAAAGAAAAACAAGCCGTCGTAGTCGACGTGCGAACCTCCATGGAATTTATGGGGGGTAATGTAAGCGGTTCCATCAACATCCCCTTACAGGAAATTCCACAAAAAATCACTGAAATTAAGAGTTTAAACAAGCCCATCATTTTTTGTTGTGCAAGTGGAAGCAGAAGCGAACAAGCCACTCAATACATTGCAAACCAAGGCATAGAGTGCTATAATGGCGGTTCATGGCTTGACGTAAATTTTTATCAATCCTAATCTTCTTTATCATGATACAATTCATTAAAAATCTCTTGGGCTTAGGACCCTCAGTAAATTATGCTGCATTGGTTAATGAAGGTGCGCTTATAATAGATGTTAGGACAAAGGCAGAATATGCCGGTGGACACATCCAAGGATCTACCAATATACCCTTAGATCAACTGAATTCAAAAATTCCTAAAATGAAGGAAAAAGGTACTCCAATCATCACCTGCTGTGCCTCCGGAGCAAGAAGTGCAGCCGCTAAGAATATCCTTAAGCAAAACCAATTCACACAAGTATACAATGGGGGAGCTTGGCGAAGTTTAAATCAAAAAATTAGGTCAGGGAGTAAATAAAACCAGCCATTCAATAATTAATTCATAACATGCAGGCTGTTAGAAATTTTTCTCTCCTGCATGTTTCTTTTTCCTGACTTCGTCAAAGATTCACCCTGAAAATTGCTGAAGAAATTTTCAG
>CAZJBB010000242.1:0-4666 GCA_964543995.1 uncultured Bacteroidales bacterium | reverse complement strand
GAGATAGCTTCAGGTGACTGGAGTTCAGACGTGTGCTCTTCCGATCTAACATAGGTACCTCCATTTAAGATATTGTCGGCAGAACTGGGATCATCGAAATCCCAAAACCAATTGTATATGCTTGAATTGGTTGTAGTTGTTCTTGTAAAATTAATAGGTGCATTTACGCAAGCTTCTGTATTTTCAAAATTCGAATGAATGATATTGGGAATTAATAAAGATTTTAATGTATCGGTACAAGCAGGATTGGGGATAGATGTAATTACCACCTGATATAAAGTGCTGTCCACCGGATTGTTAACCGAGAGGTTTTGAGTGGTATCGCCACCCGGAGACCACAAATAATGAAAACCGAAAGGTGCACTTAGCAAAGCATGGGAACTGCCCGGGCAGTAGTTAATGTTGATCATTCGAGGGAAGCAGTAAGCATAAAAGTAAGCATATCCAAAATGGGCTCCTAAGCTGCAATCATAAGTACTAAATTCAATCTTAATGTTTTGTCCGTGATAGGGTTTTAAACTCATCCCAATGGTTTTCCAATCGAACCAATTGATGGTTTTGCCATTTAACAAACTAATATTTACCACAGTACCTGGAGTTCCGGAAACATAAATGAAATTTGCACATGGGTCGGCAAGAGGGACGCCATTAGAGTTTAGAATTCGGATTTGAAATTTAGGTTGATCGCTTGCTGTGTGGTTTGGATTTTCGAGTACAGCAGCAAAACTATAAATGAATAAGCCACTGATATTGGTGTCAACATTAATACTATAGGTTAATCGTTCCGCTTCTCCTCCGGTTTTCCAATTTCCCAGCCTTACTACCTGATCTACTCCCGGTGGGATCTTTTGTAACCCTCCCGGAGCTGTGGGGGAGTTTAAAGTAAGAGAATCAATGTTTCCATTCGGGTAATTCACACTGGCTTGAGTAATAATGGTATGTCGAGATGGGTTTGAAACGGTTCCTGTAGTAATGAATCCTGAAGTTGAACAGGGGTTAGCATAGGTTCCATAACAACCTTCCCAATTAGAAAAATCATGTGAGGAAAAATCCGAATTCGGACAATGAGTTTCTATTAATTGAGCATGCGTTTTCAATAGAGGGAACATGAACATTCCGATAACCAATACGAAATACCATTGACGTTTTACCATATAATAATTTATTAAAAACAATTGATATTTATTTAACAAAGACGTATTTTAAGGTGTAAAGGTTGCTTGAAGGAATTGAGCAATAGGGTTTATAATATTAAAATAGACTTTTTACTACAAACATAAATAAAAATTATGAATTATAATATTTTTCCTAGCCAAATGAAGAAATTATTTTTTCCGAAATTCAACTTAGGTGGTTCTTCTTGAAATATTCCATACACTGCAGATCCGCTTCCTGTCATAGTTGCATATATGGCTCCTTGCTTATACAATTGGTTTTTGATATCTGAAATTGCAGGGTGTAATTTTGAAATCGGTTCTTCAAAATCATTAATCAAATGCTCTTTCCATAATTCTAAGGGCAATAAATGCAATTCTTTTAAGTTAAAAGTTGGCATACGAGGAATTACCATTGAATACGCCTTTTGAGTAGAAACATGTATTTCCGGTTTGACCACAGCCACCCAGTAATCTTTTAAGGTTAAGGGTGTTTTTTCAAATATTTCCCCTCGCCCACTAACCAAACATGGTTTGTTTTCAATAAAGAAAGGACAATCGCTGCCCAATTGAGCAGCAAATTCTCGTAATCCATCATTCGAAACAGACAGATTAAATAATTGATTAAGAAGCTTTAACATAAAAGCGCTGTCGGAAGATCCCCCACCCAGTCCACTGCCTATGGGAATATTTTTAAGTAATGAAATCTTAACCGGGGGTATTTGATAATTCGCATGAAGCAATTCCCAAGCTTTTACACATAAATTTTGTTGGGGATTGCCCGGAATAGTCAATCCAACTGTAGAAAATTCGAACTTCCCATCCTCAGCAGGTATTGCTTCTACTGCATCAAACAAACCAATGGGATACATGATGCTGTTGATTTCATGATACCCATCATTTCTTTTGGAAAGTATATTTAAGCCAATGTTTATTTTAGCATTTGCGAACAATACCATAACAAAATCAAATTAGGTTGTCAAAGTTAGAACAAAATTGTAATTTTGACCTATAATAATCCAATATGGCCATTCTTAATTCTGTATTTTCCTGGTTAATGAAGAAAAGGATTCACCAGATTGAACTTTTTATGAAATATCCGCATGAAGTTCAAAATGAATGGTTAAGGAAGTTGGTTTCCTTGGCGCGCCAAACAGAATGGGGCTGCAAATACGATTATCAATCCATTTCCACTTTTGAGGAGTTCAGTAAACGGGTTCCGTTGAGCGATTATGATTCTCTTAAACCCTATATCGACAGGGTGATGAAAGGAGAGCAAAACATATTGTGGCCATCCGAAGTAAAGTGGTTTGCCAAGTCATCAGGAACTACTAGCGATAAAAGTAAATTTATACCGGTAACCGAAGAATCTTTGGAAGAATGTCATTACAAGGGAGGGAAGGATATGATTTCTCTGTATGTAAATAATTATCCAGAATCTCAGTTGTTGAGTGGAAGAGGCTTGGCTTTGTGCGGGAGCCATAAAATCCATGAAGTGAACAGTGAAATGTACTATGGTGATTTATCGGCCATTATTTTGGAAAATCTCCCATTTTGGGCCGAATTCATTCGTGTCCCTCAAAAAAGCATTGCCTTGATGGATGAATGGGAAAGTAAAATCGATATGATGGCAAAGGCTACAATGAATCACAATGTTACCAATATTTCCGGGGTTCCTTCTTGGACTTTACTTCTATTAAAAAGAATCCTTAATATCACAGGAAAAGAAAGCATTAGCGAGGTTTGGCCCAACCTTGAATTATTCATTCATGGGGGCGTGAGCTTTGAACCTTACCGAGAACAATTTAAAAAACTCATTTCTTCTCCAACCATGCATTATCTCGAAACCTATAATGCCTCAGAAGGTTTTTTCGGGATTCAAGATATGAGCGATTCGGAGGATATGTTGCTGATGTTGGACTATGGAATTTATTACGAATTTATCCCAATGGATGTTTTTGATAACGAAAACTCTAAAGCCATTCCACTGCATCAAGTTAAAAAAGAGGTGAATTATGCCATGGTGATTTCCACCAATAGCGGGCTGTGGAGATATATTATTGGAGATACCGTCGTTTTCAAATCCGTAAATCCATACCGAATTCGAATTACCGGAAGGACACGTAATTATATCAATGCCTTTGGAGAAGAGTTGATTATCAATAACGCCGAAAATGCATTGCTGATTGCTTGTCAAAAATCAAATGCATTGATTAGTGAATACACGGCGGCACCCGTTTTCTTCTCCGAAGATCAAAAAGCAGCTCATGAGTGGCTCATTGAATTTGAAAAAGAACCCGAAAACCTTGAGTATTTTATCGAAGTATTAGACAATGCTTTAAAGGCTATCAATTCTGATTATGAGGCAAAGCGATACAGAAACTTACTGCTTCAAAAACCTATAGTGCATTCGCTACCCAAAGGCACTTTTTATGAGTGGCTAAAGAAAAAAGGGAAATTGGGGGGACAAAATAAAGTGCCTCGCTTAAGCAACAATAGGATTTTACTTGAAGAAATTTTGAGTTTTCAACGCAACTAATTAATAATGAAAAGCTTATATAAGTCAACTTGTTTGCTGCTCTTTTTTTTAGGTCAGTTCTTATTTCCTAACATTATTGGGAAAGCGCAATCGAATTTTGAATGTATCTACAAAGTGCCTTTTAATGCAAAAGAAGTGAGTTGCGATAAATTCGGCAATTTATATGCTGTGAGCGGAAGTTCATTAGTTGAGTATGATTCAACCTTTAAGCTACTGAAAACTTATTCTAGCAAACCTTCGAGTGTAATCCATTCGGTGGACGTGAGCAATGCTTTTAAAATATTGGTTTTTTTAAAGGAATTTTCGATCTTACAAATGCTTGATAACACCTTTTCCCCAACAATAAGTGATATCCAACTTTCGAATTTACACATAGATCAGCCTGAAATGATGTGTTCTGCATCGGAAAACAGTTTTTGGGTATTTGATCAATCGAGTTTTCAATTGTATCGTTTTAATTATTTTCTTCAACAAATGAATTCTTCGGGTGACATTCGTTCAATAATTGCCGAAAACAGCTTCCCTGTTAAGATGATGGAATTCGACAGCAAGTTGTATGTATTGTTCTCGGGAACTGGAATTTTGGTTTTTGATGCATTTGGTGCCTATATCAAAACCATTCCTTTTGAAAAAGCAATTGACTTTCAGGTATCTTCAAACTATATCTTTTTCTTGAAAGATAAAAAATTCAGTGCATTTCAGAGAACCACCTTGGAACAAATTGAATATCCGCTTCCGGAATCCCCAATCAAGAAGTTTTGCTTATACCAAAACAGGCTATACTTACTCGGGTCGGATAGCCTTTGGGCATACATACTAAAATAATTCAACTTATATGGTTGAATTTCAAATAAAATTTATAATTTTGCACTCCATTTAAAGTTTAGTATCAATTCATTACTTAATTAAAAACAAAACACAATGTTAAATCATTACGAAACCGTTTTCATTATGACTCCCGTTTTGTCTGATG
>CAZJBB010000241.1:0-4678 GCA_964543995.1 uncultured Bacteroidales bacterium | reverse complement strand
AGTCAGTTAAGCCTACAATCCGATTCTACATATTATATATGTATGGAAGTGGCATATTCCTATACCCACCCGGGAACAGGACAAGTCTTCTCTGACACCTGTCTTATATGCGATACTATACACCTCTTTCCAAAGGCACATGCAGCTTTTAGTGTAAGCCCCAGTCCATATTGTGCTATGAATCCTATTCATTTTACGAATACTTCCACAGGTGCGTTGACTAATTACTGGGTGTTCAATATTTCGACCGGTGATGATTCATATATTGCTAATGTTGATTATGCTTATCAAAATAGTGGCTTAAGCTCAAATCCTTCAAGTAAACTTGTAAGTTTAACCGTGACCGACGCCTATTCCTGCACTTCCACTGCATCCACCACTTTAAGTATTCGTAAGAATTTGTTAGAGGGAGAAGCTAAAAATTATTTAAACACTCATGTTTGTAAGGGAACCCCCCTTGACGTAGCCTATAAATTCACTATTGGTGATTATACCCAACCCTTTTCCGGTATTTATTATCAATGGTTACAAAATAATATTCTAGACACCAATAATAACCATTGGATTGGACCTACCCAAACTGGATTCTATTATGTTAACTTGAGTGATGTATATGGTTGTACTGCACAATCAGCCTATTTGAATTTGGGATTTCTCAATACTCCTATTGCTCACATTCTAGGACTAACCAATGTTTGTTTAGGTAATGCCATTTCTTTCAATGGGAATATAGGTAGTGAATTTACTTATCATTGGGTTATTTACGAAGATTACGGAAGTCACGATACAGTTTTTACCAGCTCAGCTTCAAATATCAGTTTTACTTCCACTCATACAGGCAATCATGTAGTTTCTCTCACCCTATGGAATGGAAGTTGTTTTGATACTGATGTCCTGAATTTTACAGTTTCTCCAAAACCACCCACTCCACATCTTTATTTTGGAAACAATATGTGTATAGATCATCCGGCTGTAGATGTATTAGATTCTGCCGGGAATAATCTCAACTGGAGCAATGGGTTCACTAATACCTCGATTTCATATTTTAATGCACCTGGTTGGATTACTGCTAATTATGTTGATCCTCAAACTGGGTGTAAATCTAATGATGACTCCCTATTAATTCCTACTGCTCCCGATTTCGATTGTTTACTCACCGGTTGCTATGAAGTATGCCCTGGCTTTTTTAAAGATTCTCTGAATACATTTTTAAATGCCATGCGTATCTATTGGATTTGGAACTGGGACAACGACAGCATACAAGGCGGAGGACCCGCATCAAGTGCAGTACTCCTCACCCCAGGGTATGGCACTTATGATTTATTAGAACGTTACGCTGGTGATTGCTGGGCACAGAGTCCTCCATTATTGTTGCAGGAAAAACACGAATGCGCTTGTGATAGCTTGTTTGCAAAACCAGATCCTCTCATTTGTAAAGTACAGGATTGCCAATTGGTATATGAAGCCTGTATTACATTAGAAAATCACTCTCATACACCCATTACAATTACCGGAATTTCAAATCCTGCAATGACGATATTATCTACAAGCCCGAGTTTTCCCTTTACTCTTTCAAATTATTTAAGCTCCCAAACTGTTTGTATTCAACTTACGTTAAATAGTGCAGTTTTCCTAAATTCCATTGTTTTTGATATACATGCTACTGATTACAACAACGACCCTTGTTATTCTTCATTGACCTTTAATATGGCAAACACGAATAGTTGTATTGTGGATACCTGTAACTTTAGTATTTCCGAAACTAAATTCTGTGATGAGGGATCAAGCCCTGCTTTCAGTGAGTTTGACTTTATAGGATACATACTCACAGGTTTAAGCAATGTATTGGTAAGCTCAAATTATGGGACCATTGGATTTATTGGGTATATTCCTGATAACGGGTATGTTAAATGGCGTTTTGGCATTGATCATGCTTCGCTGGTGAATCTTGCTGACTCGGGAGCTATCATTTGCTTTGATATTTTGGCTTGTAAAAATGACACTTTCTGCCGCTCTACATATTGTGTTCCGGCTGCTGATTTACTTGCATTAATTAATAGTAAAACACCTTCGGTTGCCAAGCCAATACTCACTCAGAGCTTGTCTTCTCAAACAAATGATTTTCCATATAAGCTTCAACCCAATCCCGCGAAACATTTTGTAAGCATTATTGGTGCTGAAAACTCAATACAAGAGGTGAGTCTGATGAGTTTACAGGGAACAATTATCCTTCGTACTAAAGAAAGCCAAGTCAATTTAGAAAAGATTACACTCGGAACTTATCTGGTACGAATAATAACTAAGGATAACCTTTATTATTATCTAAAGCTCATTAAAGAGTAAATATATTTCTCCAACCTTGAAGATTACTATTCAGGGTTGGAGATTCTTTTAAATCAAAACATTCTATTAAATTTGTATTATGAAAAAGCTATTTCTTTTTATATTAATAATGCTTTCTGCTCAATTATTTAGCCAAAGCTGGCAATGGGCACAAAAATATGGAGCTGATGGTCCTGATTACAACGAACCTTTGCATATGGCATTGGATTCAGCAGGAGATGCTTATGTATTTGGAACTTATGGGAATGGCACACAGCTAAATAACACGGATTTACCTTGGTTTGCTTCACATGATAAAAATACTTATATAGCCAAGTTTAATAAACAAGGAAATTGCATTTGGCACAAAGAGATTAACTCTCAGACAATTTCTGATTATGCAAGCTACTTGCAAATAAAAAATAATAAAATATATCTGTTTGGGACTGTTCATTTTGATAACTATTATAATACATATTTTTTAGATACCACAGTTTATGGGGGAAATTTAATATACCAATGGATATATCCTCCAATTAGTCAAAATTTCAATATGGCTTTTCCTTGGATTCCTGGTTGCGATTTTAATGTTATCATTGTATTTGATTTAAATGGAAATATTATTAATAAGAAGTTTTTATGTTTTAATCATTTTGTAAACATTAATCAAGCGGGGACTAATACATTAAACATTGATAAAAGTAATAATATGTACCTCTTTGGGAATCTTTTCACTTATGGAACATCAAAAAACGTTTTATATGTTGATACAATTGCAGCATCTGATTCAATTTCATTACTTTATGAAAACCAACCAGTTTTATTTAAACTCTCCCCCCAATTTAATTTGTTATGGTATAAGAGAATTGTAACTGCTGTTAATGGGAACACTTACAGACCAGATATCAGAATAATGGATGTTGTGAATGACTCCACGGGAAATATGTATTACACAGGATACGTTTCTTTAATCGATGCGCCTTTGCTTATTTCTCCACCTGAAAATGTAATGTTTGATAATACCCATGGCATACATTTTGAAAATTCATATGACGAGGTCATGTTTTTAATGAAACTGGATACATCCGGTAATATTCAATGGTTGAAACAAACACAAAATGTTTTGCATGACACCACAATGGACCGTGCTATTGCGTTAGGGAATTACATTTCATATTGTAAGGAAGAAAATAAACTTTACGTTTCAGGCTTTTGTGTCCCAAAAACTAAAATCAACCCTAATTATACCCTTTTTACATCTACTGATACTATACTTTATAACTATAATAGGAATTATATTGGAGGGATGGAATTTATTGCCTGTTTTGATACCGGTGGAAATTTCTTATGGTATAAATTGCCACCTGTCACAATTTCAAGTGATTTAGGCAATTTAGAATATCATAACCACGCTTTATATGCAGGTTTGAGATGGTATGATTCATTAAAATTTCAAAACACCTGGTATTCTGTTTCCGGGAGTGGAGTATCAGGGATGAGCTACTGTAAATGGGACACTCAGGGAAACCTATTGGATGTAAAAAACTTAACTTCTACAGGTACGTCCTACCCTAACAAAACCAAATTAGATGCTATTGGAAATATGTGGGTAGGAGGCCGACTCACGAACTCTTTAAATTTTGGAAGCAATACTATTTCAGATTACGGTGTAAGTTATTTGGCACGCTACAACAACCAATGCAGCGATACGGTACAAAACAAGCCTACCACAGGCATACCGGATACCATTATTTGCATGAATACAAATATTCAACTCATCGCAAACCCAAATAATGTATATTACCAATGGCAGAATGGAAGCCACAGCAATGTGTATCCCATAAATTATTCTGCTGCCGGTACCGATAGTTTATTTGCAGTGGTATATAATGGAAAATGTTATTGGACTGACACCATTGTGGTACATATAAACGATTGCACGGGAGTAGAGGAAACAAAAGAAAATCCTCTTTTGGTTTATCCTAATCCTGCAGATGATATTATAAATATAAGTATGCCTCAATACTGCAAAGATGCTCAACTTACCCTTTTAAATGCCACAGGGCAGATACAATTTTCAACTTCTTTTAGCAGTAAGGCATACACTCTTGATGTAAGCCACTACGCCCCCGGCATGTACATTGTTTTACTCAAAACACCGGAGAAGGTATTTAGTAGGAAAGTATGTGTGAAGTAAGGGAATCAGGAATTAAAGATTCCATCTTTCGGAAAGATAGAATTCTTTTCGACACCAATACGGCCATCTACAATCCTGCTATTGGCAGAAATACGGTTACACCCTCTTTGCCCTATACCTTAAGCGGATACCTAAGTTCTCATACCTTTTGCATTACCT
>CAZJBB010000240.1:0-4687 GCA_964543995.1 uncultured Bacteroidales bacterium | reverse complement strand
ACCTCCAAATATCAATTTCCCTGGAAATTATTACTATTATTCAACTGTCACCATGTCCGGTAGTGGATGTGATGTTGCCCACAGCTTGGTGGATAGTATCTTAGTGATTCCGGATCCGGTAATTGCTTCTCAGCCTATTGACAGTCAAATGGTTTGTATTAATTCTACTCCAGATTCCTTAATCGTTATTCCGGCTGGTGGTGTGGGTACTTTTGCCTACCAGTGGTATTCAAATACTATTAACAATAACACTGGCGGAAATATAATTATTGGTGAAAATGCTCCTTCTTACATTCCTCCAACAAATGTATTGGGTTGTATGTACTATTATTGTGAAGTTTCACAAATCGGTGGTCCCGGTTGCGGGGTGGTTTCGAACACAGCAGAAGTTTGTGTCAATCCAAGTCCTACCTTTACCTCTTTACCAATTATTGACTCCGTATGTATTGGTGGTACTCCAACTACTTTAGTTGCTAACTATAACGGTGGAAATAATGACACTACCTACCAATGGTACTATAAAACAAACATTTCCAGTCTAACTGGTACTCCAATTCCTAGTGCTACGTTTTCGACTTACCAGCCACTAGCTGATACTGCCGGAACCAATTATTATTATTGTGTTATTACCTTCCTCTCAGGAGGGTGTAGTAGTATAACTTCTCCTGTGGACACCATTGTAGTGGTTCCTGATCCGGTGATTATTTCACAACATATTGGAGATACTCTTTGTGTTGGTGGACAAATTCCTGCAGCTTGGTGTATAACCTATACCGGAGGAACTGGAAACACTTCTTACCAATGGTTTGAAAGTACAAATAACTCAAATTCAGGGGGAACTGCAATAGTACCTCCTGCTACCAATGGTTGCTATACACCTCCGGTGATAAACATTCCTGAAAATTATTACTATTATTCAACCGTCACCATGTCCGGTAGTGGTTGCGATATTGCCCACAGTTCGGTGGATAGCATTTTAGTGATTCCGGATCCGGTGATTTACCAACAACCCCTTGACACCCAATCACTTTGTATTGGTGCAATACCTGATACTTTAATTATTGGTGTCAGTGGAGGAAATGGAGCAATTCATTATCAATGGTATCAAAACACCAATCATGACAGCATTAATGGTGTACCTATTGCTCTTGCCATTGACTCCTCTTACATTCCATCTGCTAATGCCGGTTGTATGTTTTATTACTGTGTTGTTACTCAAGATGGACCGGGTTGTGGAATTACTTCCAATATTGCTTCGGTTTGCATTTATTCTCAACCTGTTTTAGCTCACCCTCAATATCCTGAAAGCAGTTGCCAGGGAGTGCCTATGACTCAAATGAATGTCAATTATTCCCCCGCTGGTGTAGGAAATCCTTCCTATAATTGGTATACTTCTCCAACAGGGAACATTGTAGGAACGTCCAGTACTTTTACGCCTCCTTCGAATATTCCTGGATTGACCTGTTATTATGCTACAATCACATTCTCAGACCCTGGATGTAATAGTTTAACTACAAATACGGTTTGCGATACAGTCTTTCCGTTACCTATTGCTCAGTTCACAAAAAGTGATTCCGTTGGTTGTCAGCCATTAACAATCACTTTTACTGAAAATGCGCTGTATGCTACAAGTTATTTATGGAATTTCACATCCAATTCAACACCCAATACCAGTACTTCCTTCCCAACGGTAAGTTACACCTATATGAACCCGGGAATATTTATTCCTCGTTTAACAGTAACAAATCAATGTGGAAGTGATTCCATAACGGATTCTGTTCACGTTCTAGTAACACCGGTAGTCAATTTCACATTTACAGGAAATAATTGTACTTACGATTCAGTACATTATACTTCAACACCGAGTGGATTGGTATCTTACAATTGGGATTTTGGAGACGGAGCGTCCAGTACATTGCAAAATCCAGTTCATTTGTACAATACTTCCGGTATCTTTAGCAACATTTTGATTGGTATCAATAATGTTGGATGTCCAGATACCATCAAATACCCTGTGGTGGTCCATTTCACTCCAAAGGCTAATTTCTCCATTAATGATTCTTCGAGCTGTAGTCCCTTTGTTGCCAATTTCACCAACTTAACGGACACTACGACTTCTGCTCCTTTTAATACCTACCAATGGAACTTCGGTAATGGAGATTTCAGTGCAGTTACTAATCCGGTTGAAACTTATCTAAACTCCAGCTATTGCAATGACACCATTTTCCACTTACAAATGGTTGCCATCAATGGGAATTGTAGTGATACAGCATGGAACTCTGTGGAAGTGTATCCGAAACCCCTCAGTTCCTTCTTTATGCAAGACAGTTGTGCTTTTGGAACCAGCGCTGTTGCCCTCATAACCGATAACTCAACATGTGCTACTAGTCATATTTGGCAAGTGAATGGAACTACGGTTCCAGCACCCAATCCAATCTTAGGCATCACCATTCCCAGCCATGATACCATTAGGAATATTGCAATCAATCAGTATCAATGTAAGGACACTTCTGAAATCGTTTTCCGCTTGTACCCGAATCCATTTGATTCTGTATTTGTGGATACCAATAAGGTTTGTGAACCATTACCGGGAACTCCAATTCATTTTAGTGGTATGATCAACGATCTGTTATACTCATGGTCTTTTGGTGATGGTACAGCCGATACTACGGGTCAATTTGTGCAACATACTTATAACTCAGTAGGGACTTATACAGTTCATCTATTTATTACCGGTTTTGGAGGTTGTTCAATTGCAGGTAACATGCAGAATAATATTTTTGTATTCCCAAGGGCTCATCCTAGCTTTAATTATGTACACACTCCATTACCCAACCCGGATAACTGGCACGTTGTATTCAACAACACCACACTGGGTGCTTTGACTTACAATTGGAATTTCGGAGATGGCTCTGCCCAAGTAAGCGACTTTAACACCGCTCACTCCTATCTTGATGATCAGCTATATATTGCAACTTTGACTGCTGATAATCAATATGGATGTCCAGGATGGGTCAGCGACACTATTATTTTTGATAATTTACCCGGCCTATATTTCCCTGATGCTTTTGCACCAAGCGACCCAACCTTGGATGTTTCGAGATTTGGTGGTTATGGACAAGGTTTATCGGAATATCTTTTAGAAATCTATGACACCTGGGGTAATAAGATTTGGTCGACATCAACCTTGGTAAAACAAAGACCCACGGTATTCTGGGATGGCACCATCGGTGGTAAACCGATGCCGGCTGACACCTATGTTTGGAAAGCTTACGCTAAGTTTGTTACAGGTAAAATTTGGCCTGGAATGAAACAAAAAGATGGAAGCTATAAATCATTTGGAACTGTAACATTAATTCGCTAATAACATGAACTCTATTAAAGTTATATTTTTTGGTTTGTTAACCCTGATTGGGAAAGTTGTTTTGGGTCAAGACCCGAGTCCTTCTCAGTATTATTTTAACCAAACCTATTTTAATCCTGCGTTGGCAGGAATTCATGGAGGAACCAATTTCGGATTGACCTATCGAAGGTTATGGCCCAATATGCCAAGTAAATTTGAAACCATGTATTTTAGCTTCGACACCGACATTTCTGCTGTAAAAGGGCTGGGTGGCTTTGGGTTTACTCTATATAAAGACGTAGAAGGAGCAGGATTCCAGACTACCCTTGGGGGCAGTTTGGAATTAAACTCCAGAATCAGAGTAATGAGAACGAGTTTTATTCAAGCTGGCCTTTCGGTTTCAGTTTATAGTAAATCCTTAGATTGGTCCAAGTTTACTTTTGGAGACCAGCTCGATCCTTATTATGGGGTATTATCCACTCCGTCTGCTTTTATAAGACCCATTGACCAATCTCATATTTTTCCAGACATTTCTGTAGGAATTGTTTATGCATATGGTAGAGGACCCAAAAGACATATTTTCAAGAAGAACTACAATGCCAAATTTGGTATTTCCCTTCAACATTTCAACGAACCAACCACCTCCTTTTTAGATCAGAAATCCAAGCTACCAATGAAAATGGTCATCCATGGAAATGCGAATATCGCTGTTAGCCGAAATGCGGATATGATCTTTTCTCCTTGTTTGATTTTTGAATATCAAGAAGCCTTCAGGTGGTCCAATTTCGACATGAAAACTTTATACGTAGGATATAACGTGCTTTGGAACAATTTTTTTATGGGCAACTGGTATCGCTTTTACAGTAATATTGATGCACTTACCATTTGCGTTGGATTTATTACCGGATCGAATAATAAAAACACCAATAAGTTTAAATTGTATTATAGTTACGATATGACGCTTTCTAATTTAAGTATTCGCTCCACCGGAGGATCGCACGAAATTGGGTTGGCTTATTATTTTAGCGACAAATTATTCTCATCCAGCGGAAAGTCAAGATCCCGTCCCTTATCCTTCCCGGATTCTTATTGATAATAATTGCAACTTAATACATTAAGTAGGTTAACATTCTAAGCTGGCAAATTCGGAACTGAACTTTTCTGAATTTGCCAGTTTTATTTAAAAAATAGTGGAATCATTTCAAAATGATACCAATGATAATTTTAGTAGAGTCCAATTATTGGAGGATTCAAATTGGATTATTATAAAATCTAAAAGTTCGACCTCAGGACTTCGAGCCCCGTCGAGAAGTCCAAATCCTCAATAGAGAAATGGCTTAAACT
>CAZJBB010000239.1:0-4754 GCA_964543995.1 uncultured Bacteroidales bacterium | reverse complement strand
TACACGGCTCTGAACACTCTTTCCCTACACGACGCTCTTCCGATCTGTCCGTTTCCTGAAGAAATACCAGGGCGAATGGATCACGGTGACTGACCGGCAAATAATCGATTCCTCGGTGCAACTTTCGCGTTCGACCGGCCTTTTTGCAGAACCGGCCGCGGCAGCTGCTTTTGCAGGAATGCAGAAGTACAGGGAACTGGGTAAAATTCCCAAAGGATCCCGAAATGTGGTTCTGCTTACGGGCAGCGGACTGAAAGACCTGGGACCGGTTCAAGCATGCCTCCGATTACCGGAACCCATAAAACCGGAAATTTCAGCGCTGGAAAGGCTAAATTTTCGTAAGTAATTTTATCTGCGCAATGACTATCAAGAAATCTATATAAGCAAAAGGGACCCGGATTACTGTACTTGAAAAGGAAAATGATGATAATATCTCTCTTACCGATAGGTTAACAGAAACATAAGCATAATCATACGCTAAAAAAAATGACAAATAAAATTCTCATCTTATTTCTCATTTGTTGTTCGACCAGTTTCGCACAAAACTCAAAATTCGTTAATGTATTTATTGGAACTGACGGAACAGGACATACTTTTCCCGGACCTTCAATGCCATTTGGAATGGTGCAACCCGGTCCCGACAACAAAGATTTTGGATGGAATCATACGAGCGGTTATCAGTATAAAGACACTTTATTGTTGGGATTTTCGCAAACTCGTTTTAGTGGAACAGGAATTAACGAAATGGGCGATGTTTTGCTGCTTCCTGTCAATCCCAAAAAGAAAGAATTAAAAAATGCTTATTACAAAAACACCGAAACAGGGAAAGTAGGCTATTATGCTTTAACCAAAAAAGACGATGTACAAGTACAACTTACCTGTTCAGACAGAGTGGCTTTTCATCAATATATTTTTCCGGAAAAAGAAGCACAGGTATTGGTGGATTTGCAACACGGTTTGCGTTTTGTGTTTGATGAAAGCAATCAAAAAGGCTTAGTAATTGAAAGTGATGTAAAAATTGAAAACAATACAACTCTTTCGGGATATTGCTCTACTCAAAATTGGGTGAACCGAAAATACTTTTTTACATTATCTTTTGACCAACCTTTTATAAATGCAACACTTCTTGATAAGAATGAAAACGACAAAGCGCCAAAATATTTACTTGATTTTTTGCTTCCAAAGAATAAACTGTTAAAGGTAAAAATTGCATTGTCTTCTGTTTCAGTTGAAGGCGCAAAACTTAATATGAGAACCGAAATCCCCCATTGGGATTTTGAAAAGGTATATCAAAATAATCTGAAAACCTGGGATAACTATTTAAGCAGAATAACAATTGAAGCTCCACAAAAGCAGAAAGAAATATTCTATACTTCGCTGTATCACTTGTTTTTACAACCATCCAATATAGCAGATGCGGATGGGAAATACAGAGGTGCTGATGATAAAATTGCTATTGCACCCAACAAAGAATATTACTCTACCCTTTCTATTTGGGATGTATATCGTGGAGCGTTTCCACTCTTGCAAATTTTAGCACCCGAGAAAATTGATGGTATTGTTCAAACCATGCTCATCCATCATAAAGCCAAAGGCTTTTTGCCAATTTGGACGGCTTGGGGTCAGGACAACTATTGTATGATTGGCAATCACAGTATCCCGATGATTTTATCAGCTTACCAAAATGGTTTTAAAGGATTTGATGCTAAAGAAGCATTAAAAGCAATGGTAGAAACTTCAACAAAATCTCACATCAATTCCGATTGGGAATTGTATAATCAATACGGCTATTATCCTATTGATAAATTGGATAACGAGGCGGTTTCAAGAACATTGGAAAGTGGTTTCGATGATTGGTGTGTTGCCGAAATGGCTATAGAATTAGGTAAAAATGAAATAGCGGACACCTTCTCAAAAAGAGCCAGTTATTATCGTAACATTTTTGACAAAGAAACTGATTTTTTCAGAGGAAGAGACACGAAAGGCAATTGGCGAACACCTTTTAATCCTTTAATAGCAACTTCACCTTTAAATAATCCTGGTGATTATACTGAAGCTAATGCGTGGCAATATTTTTGGACACCAGCTCAATACGATATTGCAGGAATTACTGAACTTTTAGGAGGAAAGGAAAAATTTACTCAAAAACTGAATCAATTTTTTACCACCGAAACTGAAAATCCCAATAAGTTTTTAGGACAAGAAGCAATGATTGGGCAATATGCTCACGGCAACGAACCCAGCCATCACATCATCTATTTGTATGCTTACAGCAACGAACCGAAAACCGGGCAAAAATATATTCATAAGGTAATTAATGAATTTCATAACAACACGCCCGATGGAATGATTGGAAATGATGATTGTGGACAAATGAGTGCCTGGTATATTCTATCTGTTTTAGGATTTTATCCTGTAAATCCAGCCAATGGGGAGTTTGTGCTGGGAAGTCCGCAAGTGAAAAAAGCGACAATGCATCTTTCGAATCACAAAATATTTTCTCTTGAAGCCAAAAACTTCTCTGACCAGGCTATTTATAATTTAACCCGTTTCCTGAACGGAAAAAAAATAAATCAACCTTGTATCGCTTATCAGGATATTATGAATGGAGGAAGTTTAACTTTTGAAATGACCATAAAATGAAAACATTTATATTATCATTTTTACTGCTGACTTCTGTGATTTTGAATGCACAACATTCCCGGGAAAAATATACTGTTTTGCCTTTCGGAAGCATCAAACCAACTGGTTGGCTCAAAGTACAGATGCAAAAAGATATAGCAGGTTTTGTCGGGAATCTTGACCAAATTGTACCGGAACTTTTCAATGACCCAATTTATAGTGAAGGCAGGTTGCAAAAACATTCCAAAGTAAAAGATTTAGGCAATCATAAAGAAGGTGATGCCGAGGGTGACGAGCAATACAAATGGTGGAACAGCGAAACGCAATCGAATTGGTGGGATGGCTATTTGCGATATGTTTTTTTATTAGACGATGAAAAAGGAATTGAAAAAGTAAAAAAATATGTTGAAGCCATTTTAGCCACACAGGATGAAAATGGTTACATAGGTATTTACGATAAGGAACTTCGCTATAAATTCAATTCAGAAAATGGCGAATTATGGTCAAAGGCAACTTTGTACAGAGGCTTGTTGGCATATTACGAATATACAAAAGATGAAAAAGTTTTTAAAGCAGTGGAACGCGCCGTAGAAGATGTTATGCTGAATTACCCAATCAATGCTTCAAGTCCTTTTAGTTCAGGCACTGCATTTAATGGTGGCGTTTCTCACGGTTTAATGTTTACTGATGTTTTGGAAAGAATGTACTTTCATACAAAAAATGAAAAGTACAGACAATATGCTTTGTTTTTGTACCAGGATTTTTCAAATACCTATCAATCAGAAGCTGACGTACAATTAAAAAACATATTAAATCCAGACTATAAATTAAAATCACACGGAGTACATGCTTTTGAACACATCAGAGCATTGATTATTGCCAACTATGCTGCCAACAATAAAGTATTGGATGAAGCCTTAACCCTTTATTTACAACGAATTAAAAATGCAACCACCATAAGCGGAGGAGCCATTGGTGATGAATGGATTGCTGAACGCAAGGCAGATGCTACACATACAGGTTATGAATATTGTTCGTTGCAGGAATCTTTAGATAGTTATTGCTTGTTATTTCAAAAAACCGGGAATGCTGAAACAGGCGATGCAGTAGAGAACATTTTTTATAATGCAGCACAAGGTTCAAGAAATCCCCAGCATTCTTGTATTGCATACTTGAAAACCGACAATTCCTTTGAAATGTCAGGCACTAAAAACGGTGAAATTGAACCCGACCGAAAGCAAACCCGATATAAATATTCACCAGCTCATCAAGATGTTGCAGTGTGTTGTAATCCTAACGCTGGCAGAATTTCTCCATATTTTGTACAAAATTCCTGGATGAAAGAAAACGAAACAACTCTGGTTGCAACACTGTTGATGCCGAATATTTTGGAAACCACCCTAAATGGAAACAAAATACAAATTGAAAATGTAACGCAATATCCTTACGGAAACGATTTTAAATTTAAAATTGTACAAGTAAATTCATCAAATTTTAAACTAAAAATCAGAAAACCTCAGTGGGTGAAATATATAAAAACTAAAGAAAAATATAGAATTGAGAATGACTTTATTGTAATTGAAAGAGATTTTTCTCCAAATGACTATGTGGACATTTTATTTGAAACAGACATTCATATAAAAACAGATAATACGGGTTCTCATTATTTTACTTATGGCGCTTTGCTGTATGCTCTGCCAGTTAACGCTAAAGAAATCGTCGGCAAAAAATATGCAGGTAAATTCTTTGATTTTACTTATCAACCCATTGCATTTAGCAGATATTCATATAAGAAAAATAAAAGTCCAAAATATTCAGAAGGGAAAATAATAACGCGATTAATTAATCAAGGCACAGGCAAATTAGAGAAAGTGGAACTCATACCCATTGGAAAAACCATCCTGAGACAAGCAACATTCTAAAAAGGCTTCTGCCAGCAAGTTATTGCCAAAAGCGGGACTGATGCAATGCAATCAGGCTGGCGGAACTAATATAACAATTGTAATTAATTGAGCCGTATTGCTGAAAATCCACGCCTTCGGCAATACCAAAAACGTTAGAAATCAGGTAGTGCAAAACAACTATAAGATCGGAAGAGCACACGTCTGAACTCCAGTCACCTGAAGCTATCT
>CAZJBB010000238.1:0-4794 GCA_964543995.1 uncultured Bacteroidales bacterium | reverse complement strand
GGGAGTTCTAGTAACGGACGCGAATCCCATAGTAAACGATTGGGCGTTAAAATATACGGTGGTCAATTAGCCGTTAGCGGAAACATTATTGTTCGCCAAAGAGGTACTGTTCATAATCCAGGCGAAAATGTTGGATTAGGAAAAGATCATACCTTATTTGCCCTTACCGATGGTACTGTTGAATTTAAACGCAAAAGAGGAAATAAATCCTTCGTAAGCGTGATTCCTTTTCAACAAGCAGAACCTTCTGTTAACTAAGCAAAATCAAAAGAATTTTTTATAATCTCCTCAGTGAAATTCACTCAGGAGATTTTTTATTTCAATACCTTTGTAAAAAAATCAACTATGCTTTCTATCCATTATATTAGAGAAAATACAGACGATGTCATCAATAGACTAAAAGTAAAAAATTTCGATGCAGCTCAAATTATCGAAAAAATTCTTTCTATCGATCTCAACCGTCGCGAAACTCAACGAAAACTCGACGACATCCTTGCAAAATCAAACGCTATTGCTAAAGAAATCGGCGTATTATTTCAATCAGGGAAAACAAACGAAGCCAATGCATTGAAATTACAAACCGTGGAACTCAAGCAACAATCGAAAGAACTCACAGAAGCTTTAGATTTACTTGAAAAAGAACAAAATCAACTCTTGGTTACCTTGCCCAATCTACCACATGCTTCCGTTGCAAGTGGGAAAACTCCTGAAGACAATGAAATCGTTCATTCTGAAGGCAATATTCCGGTGCTTCACGAAAACAGTATGGCTCACTGGGATTTAGCCGCTAAATACAACATCATTGATTTTGAGTTGGGAAATAAAATCACCGGTTCCGGATTTCCGGTTTATAAAGGAAAAGGAGCCAAACTTCAACGGGCACTGATTAATTTCTTCCTCGACAATGCCATACAAAATGGGTTTACCGAGATTCAACCCCCTTTAATGGTGAACGAAGCCTCCGGATACGGAACAGGCCAGTTGCCCGATAAAGAAGGACAGATGTACCATGTTACCCTCGACAATTTGTATTTGATACCCACGGCTGAAGTCCCCATAACCAACTTGTATCGAGATGTGATATTAAAATCGGATCAGCTGCCCATTAAAAATGTAGCTTATTCTCAATGTTTCCGAAGAGAAGCCGGTTCTTATGGAAAAGATGTGAGAGGATTGAACCGCCTGCATCAGTTTGATAAAGTTGAAATCGTTCAATTACAAACCCCTGAGCACTCTTATGAAACCTTGGAGGAAATGAAGGAATATGTAGCCGGATTGCTTCGCAAACTGGAACTCCCTTTCCGAATTTTGAAACTTTGCGGAGGAGATATGAGTTTTACATCTGCATTAACTTACGATTTAGAAGTGTATTCCACCGCACAACAAAAATGGTTGGAAGTCAGCTCAGTGTCCAACTTTGAAACCTTCCAGTCAAACCGAATGAAACTGCGCTACAAAGACGCCGAAGGCAAAACCAAACCGGTGCATACATTGAATGGAAGCGCCTTGGCTTTACCCAGAATTGTAGCCGCATTATTGGAAAACAATCAAACTCCGGATGGAATTCGAATTCCGCAAGCCTTGCGTTCATATACAGGATTTGATATAATTGACTAAATATACCCTCAGCATGAAAAGCAAACTTATATATACAGGATTCGTCGTTTTGGCTTTATTTACTTTTTGGAGCTGTTCCAATCCATTGAAAAAACAACATTTAGCGAAAATCGATTCATTGAACATCATCATGGATACGGCTTTAGCACAATTAAAGATTTTTGATAAACCTGAAATTAAAGCCCGATACGAAGCCTATACTAAAAACTTCGACCGCATAAAATCCGAATTTTCATGGGATCTTAAAGACAGTGGTTGGTCGAAAGTGATGGAATACGGAAATATGAGCAAGGCATTACGCAAATGTTTTAGCAAATCGAGCGAACTCAAATCTCAAATTAACGAGTCTAAAGCGCAATTAAAAGATTTGGCTCACGATGTTGAAGCCGGTTCAATACAAAAAGAAAAAGAAACCGAGTATGTGATTACCGAAGAAGAAATTATCAAAAGCATTGCGCTAACGGTGATTGTAAAAACCCAACAAGTTCAGCAACTTCTTGATAAACATGACAGTCTTTCCCCTGTCATAATTAAAATTCTTAACAGCACTCCTAAAACAAAAAAGGGTAAGAACACGTTTAAAGAAGCAGAAGAAGATGATTAATAAAAAGAATCCTTTTTGCTTTTTAACTCAATGAAACAGTACCTGAAATATATCTTCACCTTACTTTTCTTTTCGTTTGTTGCTATTGGGTTTTCCCAAAACAATACCGAGGAACAATTGGCCATTCAGTATTATAATGATAAGGAATATGCCAAAGCCGTGGAGATTTTCGAACAATTGTTCAGCAAGAAAAACAATGCCTATTATTATGTGTATTACTTGCAATCTTTGGTCGAAATGGGTGATTTTAAAAAAGCAGAAAAGATTGTCAAAAAACTTCAGAAGGAGTATCCAAACGAATTAAAGTACAAAGTAGATCTGGGTTTTGTCTATATTTCTTCAAATGAATTAAATAAGGCAAAGGAAATATTTGAAGAAGCCATAAAAAGCTTGACTCCTAATTATCAGCAAATAGTAGATTTAGCAAATGCTTTTTTACTTCGCAGGCAAACTGAATATTCTTTAAATACCTATAAAGCGGGTAGGAAAGTTATGAAAAATCCTGCTCTATTTAATATGGAATTGGCATACATATACGAAAACCTGGGCCGTTACGACGAAATGATGAACGAACTCTTGGATTTTATCGAGCAAAATTCTTCTTCTACCCTTTCTGTTCAATATTATTTGCAAAATTCTTTGAGTAATGATCCGGAAAGCAAGAAAAATGACGCTTTGCGCACCCAATTATTAAAAAGAGTTCAGAAAAACTCCGATCTTACCGTAATGGTGGAAATGCTGTATTGGCTTTCCATTCAACAAAAAGAGTTTGACCAAGCCTTTACTCAGGCAAAATCTTTAGATAAGCGTCTCAATGAAAAAGGGGATAGAATGTACGCTCTTGCCGGAATTTGTTTATCAAATAAAAGTTATGATGTAGCCGCTAAAGCATTTGAGTATTTAATTTCCAAGGGGAGTGATAATGTGTATTACTTGAATGCTAAAATCCAATTGTTAAATACCAAATATCTGAGAACCACTTCTCTTTTACCGGTCAATCTTGCTAACTTGGCTCAAATAGTAAAAGAGTATAAGGAACTTCTCGAAAAAGAAGGTTATAACGCTTTCACCATGGAGTTGATCCGAAATCTTGCGCATATTAAAGCTTTTTACCTGAACGAGCTGCCGGAAGCTATTTCCTTATTGGAACAAGCCATTGCAATAAAAGATGCGAATCCCAATGTGTTGGCAGAAACTAAAATTGAGTTGGCCGATGTTTTGCTGTTTTCTGATGATGTTTGGGAAGCCAGCCTATTGTATTCTCAAGTGGAAAAAGCATTTCCAAACGATCCTATAGGTCATCAGGCGAAATTTAAAAATGCCTATTTATCTTATTACATTGGCGAGTTTGAATGGGCTAAAACCCAATTGGATATTTTAAAGGCTTCTACTTCGAAACTGATTGCCAACGATGCCATGGAATTGGCCTTACTCATCAGCGAGAATAAAGATGACGATAGCTCCTACATGGGTTTGTCCTATTATGCAAAAGCCGGGTTACTGCTCTATCGTAACCAAGATGATTTGGCCTTAAAAACACTCGATTCCATTGCCATGTTGGGTTTGGTACATCCATTAAATGATGAAGTGCTTTACAAAAAAGCGGAGATCATGCTTAAAAATGGTCGTTATGCTGCTGCTGATAGTTTGTTGGCAAAACTCATTGAATTTTATCCCGAAGACATTTTAGGCGATGATGCGGTGTATTTAGAAGCTCAAATCAACGAGACGTATCTGAATAATAAATCCAAGGCCATGGCGCTTTATAACCGGTTGTTTACCATCTATCCGGGCAGTTTATATGCTTCCGATGCAAGAAAAAGTTTCAGGCGGTTGAGAGGGGATGTGATTAATTAGACGGAAGCTTGAAGACGGAATAAGAAAATGGTTCTCGCTGAGTTCCGCATATTAAAATGCAGACACCGATGAAAATCCTTCTAATAACGCAATAACCGAAGTTTGAAAATCTTTTACCTTTAAGAGCACAAAGTTTCTTTTCCCTTGGTCATCGAGTCCCGACTTGTCGGAATCGAGATGACAAAATGAATTCAGGAGGGGACTTCTCGACAAGCTCGAAGTCCGGCAAGCCCCTATGGGCATAGTCTCCAACCAATTCCGTAGTATTAGTGGGCGTCCTGTTCAATGTATTAGGTTTTCGTCCCTTTACTGTTTTTGTTGCACAAAAATATCGGAATTTTCGACATCAATCCCTCGCTTAGCTTTGCATTTGCTATTGTAGGTATATATTATTTTGCCTATATTAGACTAATTCTTGGCTAATAATTATTGAGTTCGCAATTTCTGGCTGTTTGTTTTCAAATATTCTTTAATTTGCTCGAAATTCATTTCGCTCAAATCCAATGATATTTTTTCTTTAATGGCCCTGAAGGTTTTAACTGTGTCAAACTCTTTTTCTATGGGTTTATCCTTAGTTTTCATATTCTATAATTTCTTTGGGAGATCTTATTTCTAAAGGCGAGTAATTTGAACGAATATTTATCGAGTTATATCCTCTAATTCTATAGACATTTACAATGTGTTTAAAATTCCAACTCACTAAAATATCTGCTTTG
>CAZJBB010000237.1:0-4802 GCA_964543995.1 uncultured Bacteroidales bacterium | reverse complement strand
AGCAATCTTCTTTTCCGTCTTTGCGAAGCCGACTTTTGGGTGATGGAATCTTTTTTACATTATGGGTGAGCCGGAAGTCGGCTGAAGCAATCTAAATGGGTGAGATTCCTTCGCTTCGCTCGGAATGACGAAGGGAGATTCCGTCCCGACCAGTCAGGACAGGTCGCTGCGCTCGGAATGACGAATAGGGGATCATCTCGAACACAAATCGGGACTCGATGACTTTTTGTTCTTCGAGTTCAAGAGAGAGAAGTCCTTATGCGTCAATGGTAAATCGACATCTTGGCTGAAGCAATCTTCTTTCCGTCATTGCGAAGACGACATCTTGGTTTAAGGAATTTCCTTAGCGTTAATGGTTAATTGAGATGTCGACTGAAGCAATCTAAACAGGAGAGATTCCTTCACAATTCGGAATAGGTCGATTCGCTGGGAACGAAAGGGAGATTGCGTCGCTTCACTCGCAATGACGGAAACAAAAGTCATTGCAAGGTTACAAAGCTATTGAAATAAGTCTTCAAATAAATCTCTCCATTCAGGGTTCAATGAGTTTATTAATACATCTTTCTTTTTCCTGGAACCCGCTTTTATTTGTTTTTCCCTTGTAATAGCTTCTTCAATTCTATGAAACGATTCGTAATAAACAAGTTTATGCAATTTATACTTTGCAGTAAATGATTTAGGATAAAACTGGGTTTTATGTTCTGTTACTCTGCGAATTAAATCGGAGGTAACTCCTGTATATAGAGTCGTATTATTTGAATTTGTCATAATATAAACACTGCCACCTCTTTTCATTATTAAAAATAATTCGAATTTTAATTCTTTAAGTTAGTAAGAACAAAGTTATTGAAATTATTCTATTTTAATAGCGATATATCTTGCTTGATTCCTTACATTTCACCGAAATATTCGTCTTTGCGAAGCCGACTTTTGGTGAAGGAATCTTTTTTACGTTATGGGTGAGCTGGAAGTCGGCTGAAGCAATCTAAATGGGTGAGATTCCTTCGCTTCGCTCGGAATGACGAAGGGAGATTCCGTCCCGACCAGTCAGGACAGGTCGCTGCGCTCGGAATGACGAATAGGGGATCATCTCGAACACAAATCGGGACTCGATGATTTTTTGTTCTTCGAGTTCAAGAGAGAGAAGTCCTTATGCGTCAATAGTAAATCGACATCTTGGCTGAAGCAATCTTCTTTTCCGTCTTTGCGAAGCCGACTTTTGGGTGATGGAATCTTTTTTACATTATGGGTGAGCCGGAAGTCGGCTGAAGCAATCTAAATGGGTGAGATTCCTTCGCTTCGCTCGGAATGACGAAGGGAGATTCCGTCCCGACCAGTCGGGACAGGTCGCTGCGCTCGGAATGAGGAAGGGAGATTCCTTCATTATGTCTTAATGTGATCACCTTCCCCTGAAAGGTAAGGCGAAATTTATAGATTAAGTCGAATTTTCATTTCAATAAAATGACGCATTGATTGCCATCAGATATTTTATGATTTGCCACGCTAATATTAGTTCGGTATTTATCCAATATTTTCCGATATTTGCACCTTGCTAAGGATTTATGGCTAAAAAGAAAAAAGAGAAAGGAAAGTGGTTCGATAGGCTCCGTAACAAGTATAGGCTTGTGATCATGAACGATTCTACTTTTGAAGAAAAGCTTTCTTTTCGGCTTTCTCGCTTAAATGTTTTTGTAGTATTAGGAACCTTATCCATTGTTTTGGTTTTTTTAACAACTTATATCATCGCTTTTACCCCCCTTAGAGAATATATTCCCGGATATGCAAGAGTGGATTTGCAAAAACAATTCTACGATTTGCAGTTAAAAACCGATTCGATGCAACAAGTGTTCAAATCCAATGACCTCTATTTAAAAAACATTTCTACCATTATTAACGGGGGCACCCCTGTTGATTATAGTTCTACCGACCTCAAAGACGCCAATGCTGAAAAAAAAGATTTTAAAAACCTCTCTTTAGATAAATCGGAGTCAGAATCAAAACTTAGGAAGGAAGTTGAAAACATGAGTAAAGAATATTTGGCGGTGATGAAAACGGATAATTCTCATCCCTCCAACAATACCTTGAAAAACTTTTTCTTTTTCACTCCGGTTAAAGGCGTACTCACTAATTTATTTAATATCAACGAAAAACATTTCGGGGTGGATATTGCCGGCGCAAAAGATGAACCCATAAAATCGGTCTTGGATGGAACGGTGGTTTTTGCTCAATGGACCCTCGACAATGGATGGGTTATTGCTGTGCAACATGCACAAAATGTTTTATCCGTATACAAACATAATTCCACCTTGCTTAAAAAAGAAGGCAGTATGGTGAAATCCGGCGAACCCATTGCCATCATTGGCAATTCCGGAGAAAACACTTCCGGCATGCATCTCCATTTCGAACTTTGGTTTAATGGCGTTCCGGTGAACCCCAAAGAATATATCAGCTTTTAAATTGAAAAAAAACATCGCCATATTAGGTTCAACCGGTTCCATTGGAACGCAAGCCCTGGAAGTAATCAGTGCATACCCGGATATTTTTTCGGTGGAGGTGTTGACCGCCATGAATAATGCTGAACTTTTAATTGCTCAGGCTAAACAATATCAACCCAATACAGTAGTCATTGGTAACGCGGACTTATACAAGGAAGTTTTTGATGCACTCAATCCTTTGGATATTAAAGTGTTCGCAGGGAAAGAATCTTTCGATCAAGTAGTGGAAATGGACAGCATTCATACCGTTCTTACCTCCATGGTAGGTTTTGCAGGATTGGAACCAACCCTAAGAGCCATTGAAGCCGGGAAAAACATTGCTTTAGCCAATAAAGAAACCCTAGTGGTTGCAGGGGAATTAATTACTAAGAAAATTACAGAGAAAAAGGTAGGCTTATACCCGGTCGATTCGGAGCATTCGGCTATATTCCAATGCTTAAGCGGTGAGTATATGAACCCTATCGAAAAAATCATACTTACGGCCTCCGGAGGTCCTTTCCGAGGAAGAAATAAAGAAGGCCTGGCGCAGGTTACCAAAGAAGATGCCCTAAAGCATCCCAACTGGAATATGGGCAACAAAATCACCATTGACTCTGCCACATTAATGAACAAAGGCTTGGAGGTAATTGAAGCCCGTTGGTTGTTTGGTTTACAGTCCGATCAAATTGAAGTGGTGGTGCATCCACAATCCATCATTCATTCGTTGGTGCAGTTTCAAGACGGTTCCATCAAAGCCCAAATGGGTTTACCCGATATGAAACTACCCATTTTGTATGCCCTTTCCTACCCCAAACGCCTTCCCACTTCATTTAAGCGCTTTAATTTTATCGATTTCCCTCAACTCACCTTCGAAAAGCCGGATCTTTCCACCTTTAGATGCCTATCATTGGCTTATGAAGCTTTGGAAAAAGGCGGAAATATGCCTTGCATCCTCAATGCCGCCAACGAAATTGCAGTAGAAGCTTTTCTACATGACCAAATTCCTTTTACTTCCATTGCGGAGGTAATTGAACAAAGTATGCAACAATCTGTATTTATTTCCAAGCCAAGTTTGGAAGATTACTTAGAAACGAATAAAGAAACCCGAATTATTACATCAGAAATTATACACAAATTTAAACTTACATGACCACATTAATCATGATTGCCCAACTTATTTTGGGACTTTCCATTTTAGTTGCTTTACACGAACTCGGACATTTCATTGCCGCTCGGGCTTTTGGAGTGAAAGTAGAAAAATTTTACATTTTCTTCGATTTTTGGAACATCAAACTCTTCAAATTCAAAAAAGGAGATACAGAATACGGTATCGGTTGGTTTCCGCTGGGAGGCTATGTTAAAATTGCAGGGATGATAGACGAATCGCTAGACACCGAAAAACTGAAACAACCCCCTCAACCTTGGGAATTCAGATCGAAACCGGCTTGGCAAAGACTCATTATCATGTGTGCCGGGGTGATCGTGAATGTGATTTTAGGTATAATCCTCTTCACTTTCGTGATATTGCATTACGACAAAGAATACTTGGCTAACGAAACGCTCACGGAGGGTGTTTATGCTTATGAAACCGCCCGAATGGTAGGGTTTCAATCGGGCGATAAAATTGTTTCCGTTAACGGCAGCTCCATTGAAAGGTTTAAAGATGCCTTAGCCCTCAATATTTTTATGGGTGGCAAAATGGTGGTGGAAAGAAAAGGCCAGCAAGTTGAAATTAATATTCCGGATACTTTGTATAAAACCATTTCGGCAAATGGAAAAGGCACTTTTCTGGCACCCCTAAACTATGCTTTTAAAATTGATAGTTTAGTCCCCGAAGGGAATGCCATTAAAGCCGGAGTGAAATTGAATGATAAAATTATTGCGATGGACTCCACTCCTATTGCTTCTTGGGGACAGTTTTCTGAAATGGTGAAAGGAGCCAAAGGCAAGACCTATCAAGCTAAAATTTTAAGAGATAAGGACACCTTAAGCTTAACTTTAACATCAGATACTTCCGGCCTCATTGGCATTTATGCCCACAACCCTTATACTTTCAAGTCATACAACCTGATTTCTGCCATTCATTATGGCTTAAAAGATGCCTGGGACATGACCTCAGCCAATTTGAGAGGGTTGGGTAAGATTTTCTCAGGGAAAGTAAAAGCTACCGACTCAGTTCAAGGACCCATTGGCATTGCCAAAATATATGGAGGCGAATGGGACTGGCAACGATTTTGGTTTATCACCGGATTATTATCTCTCATCCTCGCTTTTATGAACATCCTTCCCATTCCCGCATTAGATGGAGGACATGTCTTATTCCTACTT
>CAZJBB010000236.1:0-4833 GCA_964543995.1 uncultured Bacteroidales bacterium | reverse complement strand
AGATAGCTTCAGGTGACTGGAGTTCAGACGTGTGCTCTTCCGATCTGCCTCTATAGAGCTTGTTTTCAAAGCAAATACTAACTTCCGGAACCATGGGTGTATCGTCTTCTGATGCAGCAGCAATTTCCACTGAATTAATAAAATTATCCCGTCCATCCGTCCTGACCACGCCCATGGGTAATTGAGAACCAGTAAGCACCACAGGTTTGTTTAAATTCTCCAACATAAAACTAAGTACCGAAGCAGTGTAAGCCATAGTATCGGAGCCATGCAATACCACAAATCCATCATACAACTCATAATTCTTTTCAATAATGCAGGCCAAATCTATCCAAAATGAAGGTTTCATATCCGAAGAATCAATTAAGGGATCGAAGGAGATGTGATCGATCCGGTAATCGAAATTCTCAAGAATGGGAATATGTTTATATAAATGGTCGAAATTAAATGGGTGCAGGGTTCCACTTTTTTTATCTTGTATCATACCGATGGTGCCACCGGTGTATATTACTAAAATGGATTTTTTAAGACGATTTGACATGGATAGGAATGTTAAAAAGTTCAATGGCGTTTTGAGTGGTTATAGCAGCAACTTCCTCAAAAGGCAGGTTTTTTATTTGGGAGATGGCTTGTGCAATATGATGTATATAAGCGCTTTCGTTTCTTTTTCCTCTATAAGGTACCGGCGTTAGAAAGGGTGCATCGGTCTCAAGTAAAATGTGATTGAGGTCAATTTCCGGCATCAATTTCTGCATGGAGGAATTCTTATAACTCACCACACCACCGATTCCGAGAAAAAATCCCATTTCTATTACTTTGCGGGCTTGTGAAACATCTCCCGGAAAACAATGAAATACCCCTTTGGGCAGTTTTTGTTTGTAATCACTTAGTATTTGAATAATTTCATCAAAAGAATTTCTACAGTGAATGACTATGGGTAAGTCATACTCATTTGCCAGCTCTATTTGTCTCCGAAAGGCTTCTTCTTGCTGAAAAAGAAAGGTTTTATCCCAATATAAATCGATTCCACATTCTCCAATGGCATAGAACTTATGTTTTCTAAGGCTTTCTTTCAGATGTTCAAGCTCTTCATTATAATTTTCTTTCACCGAAGTAGGATGCAAGCCCATCATGGGCAAACAAATTTCCGGATATTGAGCAGACAATTTCAACAAGCTTTCAGTAGTTTCATTATCAATATTGGGTAACAAGATATACTTAACCTCATTTTCAAGTGCATTTTGAATAACGTGGTCTCTATCCTCATTAAAGTCGTCAAGATAGATATGGGAGTGGGTATCAATTAACATCTTGCAAAGGTAGGAATGAGTGATGGATTATTTGGAAAAGTTGATAAAAACATATTGGGTTTATCTTTACAAGAAGAAATAAACCAAATTATAAAGTAAATAAACCTATTATTCCTCAAAAGGCATCTCTGCAATTCTCAATAAAAAATCATCTACGGCAGAATATTCTGTTAATGAGAGCAATTGGACTCTGGTGGTTTTAAAATCAATAATTTTCTTAAAATATCCTGAGTAGTGTTTTCGCATTTCAAAAACGGCTCTTTTTTCGCCTTTTAGTTCCAACATTCCTTTAAGGTGTCTTCGGCAAATTTCGACCCTTTCTTTGATGCCCGGTCTTGGAGGGATTGGGTTTCCGGAAAGAATGGCTTTTACTTCTCTGAAAATCCAAGGATATCCTATGCTGGCTCTGCCAATCATGATACCATCGGTTGGGAAACGGGTTTTCATATCCAATGCTTTTTCGGCTGAGGTAATATCTCCATTGCCAAAAATCGGGATGTGTATTTGGGGATGGTTTTTCACTTCCGCTATTAATGTCCAATCGGCTTCTCCTTTGTACATTTGAGCACGGGTGCGCCCATGAATGGATAAGGCTTTTATTCCGGTATCTTGTAAACCTAAGGCAATTTCTACAATATTCTTGTTTTTTTCGTCCCATCCCAAACGGGTTTTTACCGTCACCGGTAAATTTACCGCATTAACAATGGCAGAAGTGATGGACATCATCTTGGGTAAATCGTTTAATATTCCGGAGCCGGAGCCCTTGGAAGCAATTTTTTTTACCGGACACCCCCAATTAATATCAATAAAATCCGGATTGGCTTCAGCAGCAATTTGTGCGGCTTTAACCATGGCCGCTTCATTATTGCCGAAGATTTGAATTCCGAGGGGTCTTTCTAATTCATCAAAGTTTCGTTTTTTTAGGCTTTTTTCAACATCTCGGCTCAAAGCTTCGGAAGAAATAAACTCAGTGATTACCACATCGGCTCCCATTTCACGACAAATAAGCCTAAAGGTGGAATCGGTTATTTCTTCCATAGGGGCTAATAATATCGGGAATTCACCTAATGAAACGGTGCCTATAGAAATCATGCTGCAAAAGTAATGAATTAGACAATTGTTTTTAATTCTTTCCGATGGCTTGAAATGTTTGTTATTCTTTAAAAACAAAAATCCTATACCCCAGAAGAGTAAATTAATTAACATTTTAATTGTTATATTTATAAAAATAACTTGGTTTTCTATTTAAATCTTTTTACTTTTGAAAATTATCACATTAAAAATTTTAAATTACATTATCATGAAAAAAGCACTTTACATTTTAGCAATTGCAAGTTTTTTGGGCATTACAGGTCTTAAAGCACAAGCCCCTTTAGCCACCTTAGAACATAATGGAACCACTTCGGTTTTTTATGGAAATGGGGCTTTTACATCTGCCTATACTGCTGCCACAAGTGGCGACACAATTGTTCTCTCTACAGGTAGTTTTAATACCAACGATTGGTACTTGACCAAAACTCTGACCATTATAGGTTCCGGGATTTATTCAGATTCAGTTACAATGAATACGAGTTTTAACCAAAGTTTATATTTTTCCCCAGAAAGTCAAAATTCAACCATTGAGGGCGTTGCATGCGGGTATGTATATATAAATGCCAGTAATTTGAAATTTAACCGTTGTAGCATGAATAGTACCATTAATTTTAGTTCAGAAGGAACAACCAATACTCTTATTAATGGTTGTGTTTTTACCGGAAACTCGATTAATTTCAACTCAATTAATACCACGAATGTTACTATTAAAAACACTCTTTTTATTTCAAATTCTCCTTACCTTAACAATGGTACCGGGGTGTATTTTGAACACAATACGTTTGTTAATAATTATTATTGGGGCCTTTTTAGTTATATGGTAGGCTCATATTTCAAAAACAATGTTTTTTATTTAAATAATGCTGCTACCGCATTAATTAATAGTATAAATAGCAGTACCTTTGAGGGTAATCTTTTTAGCGAAACCAATAATTCCGGTGCATCCTTAAGCAATTCAAATTATCAAGGGAACACTTATTTAACCAATTATTATCCTGTAAATCAAGGCAGTGTTTTTTCATCCATAGTGAATGGAGATATTTACACTTTTAGTTGGAAGAATAATTATCATTTAAGTACACCTTCATCTTATCTCGGAACTGATGCAACTGAAGATGGAATATATGGAGGAACCACTCCTTTTAAATATAAAGCAACCCCTTCAAACCCACAGATTGTAAGCAAAACCATTGCAGGTCAAACCGACCAAAACGGAAATCTGCCAGTTAATATCAAAGCCAAAGCCAGCAATTACTAAGAGGCTCTGCTAGAGTTTGGAAATTCGTCTAAAGAATTAGTTTTACAATAACTTCATTCTTTAGAGATTAAAACCCTGCTCATTTTCAGAAAAGTATATGATATTAACATAATATAAAAATATTACCATGAGAAAAACAATATTATTCATTATTGTTTTGTGTTGGAGTTTGAATTCGGTATTTGCTCAAAAGCAGCTCGTTCAATATCAATATTGGTTCGATACTGATTTTGCCAATATACAATCCACATCTATCACGCCAAAAGATAGCTTAACGCTACTCAGTACTGTTAGTACCAGTGGGCTGATAGAAGGATTGCACGTTTTTCATTTCCGTTGCAAAGACAATATGGGAGTATGGAGTGCTCCCGTGAGTCAGTTTTTCCTGAAAAACGGCTCTTTTACTTCAATTCAAAGGAAGATCACAATTAGTCAATATTGGTTTGACACCGATTTTGACAATAAAGTAACTCAACCCAGTTCTTATCAAGACAGTGTTGTTTTTATTAGTACACCCAATACCAATGCTTTAACTTCCGGATTGCATGTTTTTCATTACCGATGCAAAGACAATGCAGGCAGATGGAGTGCTCCGGTGAGTCAGTTTTTCCTTAAAAACAGCTCTTTTACATCTTATCAAAAGAAGGTCGTACTTTGTCAATATTGGTTCGATACCGATTTTGACAATAGAATTACGCAAAGCAATTCAGCTCAAGACAGTATCCTTTTTATTAGCTCTCCTAATGCTAGTGCTTTAACCTCCGGATTGCATGCTTTCCGTTTCCGTTGCAAAGACAATTCCGGGCAATGGAGCTCACCCATAAGCCAATTTTTCTTGAAAAACGATGTTTCTAATTCGGTTCAAAAAAAGATTGTAAAATCACAATACTGGTTTGACACCGACTTTAATAATAGAGTTACCCAGAATGAAGCGAGTACAGATAGCATCGTATTTATAAACAATATTAACACCGATGTTTTAAATTTAGGCTTACACGTTTTTCGTTATCGTTGTCAAGATAATTCGGGGAACTGGAGTTCAACAGTGAGTAATTTCTTCCTCAAGGATTTGGGAAATATTGGGCTTGTTGATAATAAACTCACTCAGTATCGATATTGGTTTAATCAAGAGAACAGTTTTACCAGATCGGAAGAGCACACGTCTGAACTCCA
>CAZJBB010000235.1:0-4868 GCA_964543995.1 uncultured Bacteroidales bacterium | reverse complement strand
TGCGCCTTTGCTTATTTCTCCACCTGAAAATGTAATGTTTGATAATACCCATGGCGTACATTTTGAAAATTCACCTAATGGAGTGATGTTTTTAATGAAAATGGATACTTCAGGTACAATACAATGGTTAAAGCAAACTACAAATTACACACCAGATTCAGCTAATAGTTATGCAAGTGCTAGTGGTCATTCACTTGCTTTAGCGCAAGACGAACAAAAAATATTTGTTCAGGGTATAGGTGCCTCTAAAACTGCCAGTAATAATGACTGTGTGCTGTTTACTCCCACTGATACTCTTGCGGAACCATTTAATTATTATCATTTTCAATCTGATATGGGCTTTATTGCAGCTTATGATTTAAATGGTAACTTTTTATGGAAACATGTGCCTCCTGCAAATAATGGGAGTGAACTCGGAGCAATTGAATATCACAACCATCATATTTATACTGGTCTAGCTTGGGGAGATTCTTTGTTTTTTCAAAATCAATGGTATGTGGTACCGTATCTTCAAGCCCAAGTTGGTTACGGTTTTGCAACTTATAATACGCAAGGTAACTTTACTGATTTAATAAGGATCCCTTTTGCAACAATTACTTCTAATTACAACAACACTCACCATTATAAAACTCGTTTAGATGCTTTAGGAAATAGATGGGTTGGAGGTACTTTAAATACCTCCCTTGATTTTGGTGGTCACATTGTTTCAGATTATGGTGTAAGTTATTTGGCACGCTACAACAACCAATGCAGCGATACTGTGCAAAACAAGCCTACCACTAGCATACCGGATACTATTATATGCATGAATACAAATATTCAACTCATCGCAAACCCAAATAATGTGTATTACCAATGGCAGAATGGAAGCCACAGCAATGTGTATCCCATAAATTATTCTGCTGCCGGTACCGATAGTTTATTTGCAGTGGTATATAATGGAAAATGTTATTGGACTGACACCATTGTGGTACATATAAACGATTGCACGGGAGTAGAGGAAACAAAAGAAAATCCTCTTTTGGTTTATCCTAATCCTGCAGATGATATTATAAATATAGGTATGCCCCAATACTGCAAAGATGCCCAACTCACCCTTTTAAATGCCACTGGGCAGATACAATTTTCAACTTCTTTCAACAGTAAAGCATACACTCTTGATGTAAGCCACTACGCCCCCGGCATGTATGTTGTTTTACTCAAAACACCGGAACGGATTTATAGTAGGAAGGTAAGTGTAAAGTAAGGAAAGGTGTTAAAACTTCCACTCTTGTCATTTTTAATCTGAGATAGAATATTTCTGTTGGCATTATAGGTAAAATTATTCTTGTAGGAATTTGAGTTTGTAGAACCGGTTCCCAAGCTATTACCATTAGCAGAAATATCAATATTTTCCTGACTTCGTCACTTGTTTTTCCGTGAATTTATAAACAGCACTATATCAGCTATTTGAAAATTCCGATTCACCCAAATGGGTGAATCTGTTGAAAAAATATATCTTGTCTTGTGTTTAGACGAAAGTAGAAAAATCAATATAGCACAACCAGTGTTATAGAAGACTATATGCAAGATAACTAGTTTAATGATTATTTGAAGTCGCATTAAATGAGTCCAATGTTTCACTTCACACCGCAAAGAATTAAAGCTTCACAATTGGATTTGTTTTGTTGCTTATATGGTTTACAAAGACCTTGAAAGGATATTCCTTTAAGTATTTAAAAGGCACTTAATAATGAAAAACGATTAAAATAAAGTTGCCAATAAGCGGAAACACCATGGCTAAAAAAAAGTTTCTAGCACTAAAGAACAAATCAATCGACATACTTTTCGAGGAAAATTTCTAAGGAAATTTTAAGGTGAATCTTTGACGTAGACAGGAATAAGAAATAATTGTTTGGTTTTATGAATTTTATTTGAGATAGATTTTATCTAAAACCGAGAACCCATGTAATAATTCGAAGTGGATAAAATATTTCCTTAGGGTTAGAATTTATTTTAACCTCTATTCCCACCCATCTCATAACTTTTATTACACTCTATTAATGGCGAATAATAAGCTTCTTTGAATACAGCGTATGATTATCTACTTTAAGGGTATAAAAATAAACGCCATTGCTTAAATCTGCAACTTGTATGGTTCTTTTTCCGTTTGATTCCTGCAAGCTTACTCCTTTTACAACCTCTCCTAAAATATTTTGAATCTGCAAATTAGCATTATTTCTTCCATCCTTTAACTGAAATTCAATAGCAACTGTGGCATTTGCAGGGTTTGGGTATGCATGTAATGAAACCCAATTAGATTGATTCTCGTCTATCCCATTAGCAGAAGCTGAATAATTTACCGTAAACGAAGAAGTGTCACTGTTATTTACGTTATAAACTCTGTATCTAACAGTAGTAGTTCCATCATGGCCATAAGGGGTATATTCTCCATTGAAAGCATTGCCATATAAAGTTGTATTTGGTGGAATTACCAAAGGGCTTGGCGAATTATAAACGGTGGCTCCATAACAAAGTCCAAAGCAAAAAGTATTGGTAGTACCGGGGAGCGTATCCACAATAAATTTTCTGACCTTTAACCAAAGGGTATCTGTTAAACTATTGTTGGTAACATATACCGGTGCCTCTATGAGTGCAGCGTCATTAAGACCATGCACTGAGATAACACTCCCATTTGCAACCGGACCGCTTATATTTGACAAAGAAAATGATTGACTCATTGCAAGGGTAGAGAATAAACTCAAAGGGATAAATAAAAACAGAAAATAAATCTTTTTCATATTACGAATTTTAAAATTAAAAAAATATTTCATCAGGTAAAAATACTATATATTTTTATATATTTGTGCTTTATTTAAAAATAATTTTAAACCTAAAACCATTTAGAATGATGAAAAAATTACTTACTGTTATTTTAGGGCTGGGACTCTTGACTTCTTACGCCCAAAAAGTTCCTCAATCCAAATCGCCCCGTACGATCTTAATGGAGGAATTTACAAATGCTTCCTGTGGTCCATGTGCTGCAGCAAATCCCGGATTTAACACCTTAATTGATGCAAATGCGCCCAGGGTTGTTGCTATAAAGTATCAAACCAATTGGCCAGGAACTGACCCAATGAATGCTCAAAACCCAACAGACGCTGCAACACGAGTTAGTTATTATGGTGTTACCGGTGTACCTGAAGCTGAAATGGACGGAAATGTTCAAAACACACATCCTTCAAACATCACACAAGCCATGATTACCACTGAAGAGGCTGTTTCAGCTCCTTTTACCATGACTTTAACTCACAATTTATCTACTAACTTTGACTCTATTTTCATCAAATGCGTATATACAGCAACTGCTGCAGTTACAATGACAACTCCTGTAGTACATGTTGCTCTTATTGAACAACAAATTCATTTTGCTACCGCACCAGGATCCAATGGAGAAACTGATTTCTATGAAGTAATGAGAAAAATGTACCCTAGTGCAGCCGGAACTACCATTGCAACTTCTTGGACTGTTGGACAAGCCGATAGTATTAGTTTTGCAGTTGCTTTGCCTACCTATATTTATGATAAAAGTCAACTTGGCGTAGTTTCATGGATTCAAGATAATTCCAACAAAAATGTAAAACAAGCTGTCTATAGTGAACCTACCCCATTTAAAGTGGATGCCGCATTAACCAGTGTAACTAATATTCCTTTTACAACATGTGCAACAACAATAACTCCAACCATTGCTTTTAAAAATAACGGTAGTGACACCATTACTCATTTGAGCATTCGTTATAAAATTGATAATGGAAATATCGACAGTGTTGTATGGACAGGTTCCTTAGCCCACACAGCTACAGCAACTATTAACTTACCCACTTTAACTACAACTGCCGGTGCACATACTTTTACAGCTTATGTTTACTTAGTGAACCATAGTACAGACCTAAACCATAAAAATGACACCGTTTCCAGTAAATTTAACATCATAGGAACTTTTGGCTCTGTTCCTGTCACAGAAGGATTCGAAGGAACATTCCCTGCTACCAATTTTATCCTTAACAACCCAGACAATGATGCTTATACTTGGAAAAAAACAACTCCCGGAGCTTGGGGAGCAGGTACGTCATCTGCTACTTTATTATTTTATGCTATAGCTGCAGGAAAATATGATGAATTGATCCTTCCTCCTGTTTCCTTAGCTTCTTCTTCGATTATGGGAATGTCTTTCGATGTTGCTTATGCACAGTATTCCGCTTCTTATATTGACAAACTTGAAGTTCAAACTTCAACGGATTGTGGTGCAACTTGGAATTCAGTATACAGTAAAACTGCTGCAAACCTTGCTACTGTTTCTGCAATGGTTACTACTAGTTTCGTTCCAACAGCGACTCAATGGAGAAGAGAATATGTTTCTCTTTCAAGTGTTGCCGGACAATCTCAAGTAATGATAAAATTTAAAGGGACCAGCGGTTATGGAAATAATGTATACATCGACAATATCAACTTAGATGTAAATGCCGGTGTTGAAAACCTTAAGAATGGTGAAATCAGTGTTTACCCAAATCCAGCCTCAAATCTCATGAACATCAGCAATGCTCAAAATGCTGACATTATGTTGTATGATATGTTTGGCAAACTGGTTTATACTGACCATAATATTTCTTCATCTTATTCATTAAATGTTTCTGAATTTGCTGTTGGAACCTATGTTCTTAAAGTAATAAACAAAGATAAAGCAAGCAGTTTCAAAGTTAACGTTGTAAGATAACCCTGCTTATTCTCATTAAAAAAGCCTTGGAAATCCAAGGCTTTTTTATTTAAACGTATTTTTCCTGACTTCGTCACTTATTTTCCTTTGAATTTATAAATAGCAATATATCAAC
>CAZJBB010000234.1:0-4869 GCA_964543995.1 uncultured Bacteroidales bacterium | reverse complement strand
TACACGGCTCTGAACACTCTTTCCCTACACGACGCTCTTCCGATCTCCGGACTTGGAATAATATCTTCTATTGGGAATACAATAACTGAAAACTTACGTTCTTTACTTGACCAAACGCCTGGTATTCATCACATTCAGCATATCGACAGCATTTATTCAAAAAATTTAAGTGCGGGAGAGGTTCCGGCGGATAATGCTGCATTGGCAGTATTAGCAGGGCTACCTAATGCTGAAGGATACAGTCGGTCAGCATTGCTTGCTTTGGTAGCGGGAAAAGAAGCTTGTAGGGATGCATCATATCAGCCAGAAAAGCAGTTGCGCACAGGCCTCATCTCAGCAACTACCGTTGGAGGCATGGACAAAAGCGAGCAATTTTATCGTCAATTTTTCACTGAAGATACTTTCGATTGTTATATTCCTACACATGATTGTGCCGACCATACCGAAAAATTAGCTAAGGCGTTGCAAATACAGGATTACATTACAACCATCAGCACCGCATGCTCTTCTTCAGCAAATGCGATACTAATGGGAGCCCGCTTAATAAGAAACGGAATTCTTGACCGAGTATTGGTAGGAGGGAGCGAGTGCCTTTCTAAATACCATATCAATGGATTTAATTCCATGCAGATTCTCGATCCTGATCCCTGCAAACCTTTTGATGAAAACAGAAAAGGAATCAATTTGGGAGAAGCTGCGGCTTATCTAATGCTTGAAGCTGAAGAATTGGTAATTCCTAATCATAAGAAACACTATGGGGTGGTTTCCGGCTGGGGAAATGCATGTGAAGCCTATCATCAAACAGCTTCTTCACCGGAAGGACTTGGTGCGGTATTGGCTATGCGAAAAGCGTTGAAAATCAGTAATTTAAACCCAAGTGACATTGATTATATTAATGCTCATGGTACGGGAACACTCAATAATGATTCTTCTGAAGGAAATGCCATTGAAGCTGTTTTTGGAAAATCCATTCCTCCGGTGAGTTCTACCAAACCATATACCGGTCACACCACCAGTGCAGCTGGATCGGTTGAAGCCATTTTTTCTTTGCTGGCTATACAGGAATCCGTTTTATTCCCCAATTTGAATTTTTCTGAACAAATAAAAGAACTTCATTTTTCTCCAATTCAAAAGATAGAAACCAAAGTGCCTCTAAAACATGTACTGAGTAATTCTTTTGGCTTCGGAGGAAACAATACTTCCCTCATTTTTTCGATTGAATAACATGGCATATTTTATCAAAGGCATAGGAAATCTTTCACCACAAAATACTCACAACTCGAGAGTGTTTCCGGAAGAATTGCGCTCGGAAATTACTTCCATGATAAAAATTATTCACCCCGACTATAAAGATTATATTGATATTTCTTCTCGAAGGAGGATGGGAAATGTTGTAAAAATGGGGATTACTTCTGCTTTGATTAGTTTACAAGATGCCGGTATAGAAAATCCCGGCGCTATCATCACTTGCACCGGTCTTGGCGCTGTTGAGGATACCGACAAATTTTTGACTTCCGTGCTCGATAATAATGAACAATTTCTTAATCCGGCGACCTTTATACAAACCACCTATAATACCATTAGTTCTTTGATTGCCATAAGGTTACAATGTCACCAATACAATTCAACATACGTTCATCGTTCCTTTTCTTTCGAAACTGGTCTCTTAGATGCTTTAATGTTACTGGATGAAAAGGAAGCTGAAACAGTTCTCATTGGAGGGGTTGATGATATTATCCAGAACCATTTCATGCTTTTCAATAAACACCATTATTGGAAAAAAGAGCCAATGGATTCCATTCAGTTGTTAGAATCTAAAACATCAGGAACCATTGCCGGTGAAGGAGCTACTTTCTTTACAGTTTCTTCTCATGAACATCCGGATAATTATTGTAAAATAAAAGGTGTCTCCACTTACTACAGCGAAAATATACAGGAAGTGGTTTCAAAATGCCATCAATTTTTGAACGAAAAAGAGGTTTCTATAAAAGATATTGATTTGGTGATGTTAGGGATAAATGGTGATGTTCGATTCGACAACCAATACTTAAGCTTTGCTAATGCGTTGGGAGAAAACATACCGAAGGGAGCCTTTAAGCATTTATCTGGCGACTATTACACCGCTTCTTCTTTTGGAATGGCTTTGTCAGCATTAGCTATCTACCAAAATGCAATTCCTGATTATCTGATGTACCAATCTGCAAAACCTGATGCTATTAGAAATATTTTGCTATACAATCAGTTTCATGCTAAAGAGCACAGTTTCATTTTATTAGGAAAATAATTTCCACTTTTACCCTATATTTGGTTATTTACGATATTTTTGCATGCAGTTTGTAAAGACTTTTTTCTTATAAACTGAAAGTAGATGTGTTTTTTGTTTGATTCATTTGAAATTTCTCCATGGTTAAAGATAAGGTGTATGTAACGGGTATTGGCATGATAAGTTCCATTGGGAATTCAGTGCAAGCGTGTTTGGAATCCCTTATTCAAAACAAAAGCGGACTGGATCACATTAAATTTTTCGAAACCTTACATCAAGGAATCATCCCTGTTTGTGAAGTAAAATTATCGAATGAAGGCTTATTAAATTTAATGAACAGAAATACGGCACGACATTACACTCGAACGGCATTATTAGGAATGATCGCTGCTGAGGAAGCACTTAAAGATGCATCCCTGTCGCCTGACGAAATTAAAAAAGCCGGGCTCATTTCTGCAACTTCAGTGGGAGGAATGGATAAATCGGAGGATTTTTTCGACTCTTTTTTATCTAATAATCAGGCTCCAAAGCTTCGAAACATTGTTGGGCACGATTTGGCAGATAGTACCGAAGCCATTGCTGATTATATTGGCACCAAAGGTATAATTTCTACCATCAGTACGGCTTGTTCCTCATCGGTGAATTCCATCATTTATGGGGTTCGATTAATTCAACATGGCTTGGCTGAAAAAGTTATCGTGGGTGGTACGGATGCATTAACTCGTTTCACTTTAAACGGATTCAATTCCTTAATGATACTCGACAGAAATCATTGTAAACCATTTGATAGCCAACGCAATGGATTAAACATTGGAGAAGGAGCTGCCTATTTGGTGTTGGAACCCGAAAGTGCTATTTTATCAAAAGGCAAAAAACAATATGGATGTATTTCAGGATTTGCTAATGCTTGTGATGCTTTTCACCAAACCGCTTCCTCGCCTGATGGAGAAGGAGCCTATTTAGCCATGAAATTTGCTTTGGAGAACGCCGGACTTGAACCCAAGGACATTGATTATATTAACGTACATGGAACCGGTACCGCAAACAATGACTTAACCGAAGGAATCGCCATGAAAAGAATTTTTGGTGAAGCAGTTCCCTTTTTTAGCTCTACCAAACCCTATACCGGCCATACACTTGGAGCCACCGGGGCCATTGAAGCCATCATTTCTTTGCTTTCTTTACAAAACAAAATGATTTTCCCTAACCTCAATTTTAACCAAGCAATTGAAGAAACAGGCTTAGTGCCTGTAACCCAACTTATGGAAAACCAAGCATTGACTCACATACTTTCCAATTCATTTGGTTTTGGTGGTAACAATTCATCCATTATTTTCTCTAAAGGTTAAACATGCAAGCTTATATTACTTCATCGAGTTTAATTTCACCACAATCGGATCTAAATAAAGGCGTTTTTCCCGAGACTCCACAACTTTATCCGGGAAATCGGCTCAAAAGTGCTGATGCGGAATATAAAGAGTTTATTCCGGCGGCCATGCTCCGAAGAATGGGTCGGGTATTAAAGTTGGGTATTGGAGCCGGCATGTTGTGTTTAAAAAAATCAGGAATTGAAATTCCTGATGCCATCATTACCGGAACGGGTCTTGGATGTGTTGAGGACAGTGAGAATTTCTTGATTTCAATTAAAGAAAACAAAGAGAACTTTTTAACGCCCACGCCTTTTATTCAATCTACACATAATACCATAAGCGGTCAAATAGCTTTGCTTTCTAAATGTCATAATCATAATTTCACCTTTGTTCACCGTGCCTTTTCATTTGAAAGTGCCTTGTTGGATTCCTTAATGCTCATAGATGAAAAACCAGTGAATCAAAACATATTGGTTGGAGGGGCTGATGAACTTACCGATAATTTATATACAATTCTTAGTCGACTTGGGTTTTTAAAACTGGAAATTGAAAACAACCTCGAATTATTAAAAACGCCCTCAAAAGGAAGTCTCGCCGGGGAAGGTTCTGCCTTTTTTATGCTTTCAAGTGAAAAAACCAAAGATTGCCATGCCGCTTTAAAGGATGTGAGTATGTTTTATAAGCCTGAAAATGAAGATGAAACTATCTCCAATATAGTATCTTTCCTTGAAAAAAATATGCGTTTTCTTCAGGATATAGACGTTGTACTCACAGGAATTAATGGTGACGAAAAAAACGATTTGCTGTATCATCGTATTTTCAAAGCTTTAGATTTCAAGAATTTATCCTATTACAAACATTTATGTGGTGAGTATCAGACTTCCACTGCCTTTGCCATGTTTATTGCCAACCTTGCCATTCAAAACAATTTTTTACCTTCCTATTTCAACCTCAACAACCTTGAATGCAAAAAACTTGATAAAATCCTCATCTACAATCATTTTCAAAACAATAACCACGCATTAGTTTTATTGGAGAGATGTTAAGCTTTAAACGAACTTTTTGGGGAAGTTTTTTCTGTTTCCTTTCCTTAAACATCTTAAATTTAGCTATTGGCATTTCAGGATGGTGGTATGGGGTGCTGTTTACAGTTTTATTGGCTATCATTGTATGGGGTGCTTCCAATATCAACTCTCAGTTTCTGATAAAAACCCATTGCAATATGCCTGGTGCCCA
>CAZJBB010000233.1:0-4874 GCA_964543995.1 uncultured Bacteroidales bacterium | reverse complement strand
GTTGATATATTGCTATTTATAAATTCAAAGGAAAATAAGTGACGAAGTCAGGAAATAACAAAAAAAAGGCTGTCGTTTGGCAGCCTTTTTTGTTTTTCCCTTTTACGAAAACCAATATACTTTAATCTTCGTCAGATTTTCTATTATTACCTTCAGGGGTGGGTTTTGCTTCAAAAACACGGAGTTCTCTTTCATAAAATGTTGCGCCATTCAGCTCGCTTATGGCTTGTTGTGCTTGTTCCAAGCTGGGCATTTCTACGAAACCAAAACCTTTACTGCGACCGGTGTTACGGTCTTTGATGATCTTAGCTGAAGTAACTTCACCATAGCCTTCGAAAATTTGTCTTAAATCGTCAACTGTGGCTTTGAAATTTAAATTGCTGACAAAAATGTTCATGATAAAAAGTAAATTAAATGATTAAATTTTTTCACTCTGAACAGGATTTTACATGTAATTTTAGCTTTTTGTAAATATACCGATTCAAAAGTTTCAAGCAAAAATATAAAAAAAACAATATGAATGGTAATTTTCCCAATTTGATTTACATTTCTTTGAGTAATTAATGTAAAACTTATTTTAAAACCTTCACGATTTTTTTATCGGTGAGGGATTCTAAAAGCACCAAATACACTCCGGAGGCCAGTTCAGAAACATCATAAGTAGCATTGGACTGAAAGTTCCACTCTTTTACAACCCTGCCGGTAGTTTCTACTAATTTTATTTTTTTAAAGCTCATTTCCGGTTTAAGTCCAAATATTTGCAATTGATTACTTGAAATATTAGCATTTACTTCTTGATTATTAATAACACCTTTAACTCCAGATAATGTTGAAGTAAATTCCCAAATATCATTTAAGCAAGATGGTGAACTATAACGACCAGTGGAAAAATATCCTTTGTCCCCAATATTAAAAGCAACTGCAGTAAAGCGGTAAAAATTATGTGGTGTGCCAACTACTTGCCAAGTGTCTGTATTTGCATTATATGCATATAAGTCATTCAAAATATTAGTACCTGATACACCGGTACCTGCATATCCAATATTATTAACTGAAACTCCAACCACATTAGTTCTTGCAATTGATGGTAAACTGGCTTTTTGTGTCCAATTATTAGTGAGTGGATCATATTCAAACAAGTCGTTATAATAGGTGTAGGCCCCATTATAACTATTTCCTCCACCAACATAGCCTTTCCCATTTAAAGAAAACGCAAAACAAGCGCAACGATTACCCCCTGGAAAAGGAGCAATAGCAGTCCATATATTTGCATTTGGATCAAATTTATAAAAGGAATTAATTTGAGATGATAGAGAAATAGCACCACAACCAACATAAGCATAATTTCCAATTACAAAAGCGGTGGAAAAATACCTAGCTTGTGGAATTGCTGCTTTTTGAGTCCAAGTGTTATTTATCGGAGAATACTCCCAAGTTTCATCAAGAGTAGATGTACTAAAACCACCAACAACATAACCTTTATTTCCAATAGAAAATCCAATACTCCTTGCTCTCACATCAGCTGGTATACTAGCTTTGGAAGTCCATGAATCTAAACTTTGATCCCAAGCATAAAAATCATTCATATTCGAAGCCCCATCCCACCCAGTTCCAATGTATCCGTAGTTTCCAATAGAAAACCCACAAGCTTCTCCCCGTGAGTTAAGCAAATTTGTGCGCTGCGTCCAGTTTAACTGAGCATTAATATTAATAATAAAAATGCTAATTAATATTAATGTAAGAAAAGTTCTCTTTTTCATGATCTTTTTATTTCAAATTTGAATACAGAATAACAGTAAATATTTTTTAGTTTAATACTTTCCAGATTTTACTACCGGTAGCCATTTCCAATTGAACTAAATACATCCCTTTAGAAAGATCAGCAACATTGTAAGAAGATCCAGAAATGTATTTCCAATGTTTTATTACTTTACCCGATAAATCAATTAATCGAATATTACTAATTGTTTCACTTTGTTTTACACCGAAAACATTAAGCTGTCCATTAGAAATTGACAAACTAATATCAGTTGTATGCGATTCGTTAATGTCAGCAAGAGAAGAAGTAAATTCCCAAAAGTCATTTAAATAAGGAAGCGAACTTAACCTTCCTGTACCAATATATGCCTTGTTCCCAATATTAAAAGCAACACAAGCAAATCTAGCATTAAAACTATTCGGAACATTTACACCTTGCCATGCATCATTAGATGAATTATAAGCATACCAATCACCTAATAAAGTTGAACCTGTAACACCTGTTCCCGCATATCCAATATAATTAATAGCTAAACCAACCACATTAGTTCTTGCAACACCAGGTAAATTAGCTTTTTGAGTCCATGAATTAGTGGTAGGATTATATTCATACATGTCATTATAATAAGTATAATTTCCATTATAACTGTTTCCTCCTCCAACATAACCTTTCCCATTAATTACAAATGCAAATGCTGCACACCGGGCTGCTCCAGGAAAAGGAGCAATAGCAGTCCAAGTATCAGCAACAGGGTCATATTTATAAAAATCATTATATTGTAAGGAAAGTGAATTTGCGCCTAATCCAACATAAGCAATATTTCCAATAACAAATGCACATGAAAAATATCTGGCACTAGGAAAAGCGGATTTTTGTGTCCAAAAATTGTTTATCGACGAGTACTCCCAAACTTCATTGGTTACGGGATCACCTCCTACGACAAAACCAGATGTACCAAGAGCAAATCCGACGGACCTTGCTCTAGCTGTTGAGGGAAAACTTGCTTTTTGTGTCCAAGTATTAGTATTTTGATCCCATTGATTAAGGTCTAAGGCATTCGAAGTTCCATTCCATCCTCCACCAATATAACCATAATTTCCAATTGAAAACCCATAAGCTTCGCCTCGCACAGATGTGACATTTCCTTTTTGAGTCCAAGTTAATTGAGCAAACAGAGTAGTAGATAAGCCTGCCAATAAAATAATAAAAAGTAGATTTTTTGTTTTCATGTTGATAAATTTATGCATTATTTATGCAAATATAAACAAACATTTTCTAACATTTACAAATGTTTATTTTGAAATTGTGACATTTAAAGCTTTTTTAATTTTACTATTTTCATCAAATGACGTAAAGCTCCTGTGAATTGTCGTTATTAATATCGGCAGATATATTGGCATATTATCAAAAAAATGGAGGCATTATCCTTTTCTAAATCAAATTACAAATGTCCATTAATGAATGAATATTCACATAGCTATAAATAGGATGAAAAAGGATGCAATTTTTATAACTGCATCAGAATGAAATCATTTAATTTGTTAACACGATTCGAATAGTTATGTTGAGACAATACTCTTTTTTGCCCATTTTCTGCTATCCTATTTCGGTCATTTGGGTTTTCAATAAGCCATTTAACTTTTGCAATGCATTCGTCAGTGGATTTATAAGTCACAATTTCGTTTTCAATATCGAAAAAATTATTCAAATTAGGCTTCCAATCAGTTAATAAACAAGATCCGACACCAGTTACTTCAAACATCCGCATGTTTGCAGCATAGCCACTGGCGATATCAGCGTGAATATTTAATCCTATTTTTGATTTACTAAGGGCTTTATACATATTCAACCCATACACAGGATGTTTTATATAATTACGCAGCAATTTCGATATTTTTGGGTTTCTTGGTAGTGAATTTATCTCTATTGCCTTTCGGAGCAAAGGAATGTCTTTCGCATACGAATGAAATCCATTTTTCTTCAATAAATTAGCAAAAAGCCAAACCAATTGCTTTGCATAAAGAAGTAATGGTTGGGTATATTCAATATTTCCGTAAAACTCAGGTTTAATATTTAAATTGAAAAGTTGATCCATAATAATGGACCTTTGAGTATGATACCCTTCGCCTGACCAAATAGAACCAATGAAAATAAAATCAGATTTTGGAAATTGATTATCTTTTTCTATTAAGTTTAAAATTGACGGTTCAAAAGCATGTTGAAGTTCAATAGATTTAATACCTATATTATTGAAATAATTTCTAAATAATTCTGAACAAATAATCACCGCATCAAACACCTTAAATTGCAAATATTGATCGGGGGTGAAGGGACTGCAGCAATAACCAAACATCAATTTTAAACTCGGCAAAGTATGTCTCAGCGAAGCAATCCAATCGGAACTAAAAAAAGTAGCATGTTCAAAAATAATAACTTGGGGTTTGTATTTAAGCAATTGAGCTTCTACAATTTGAGTGGCATTCCCTGCAATTCCGTTTTCCTTTGCCCAGGCTTCTTGCATTGGCGTTACATTGGCAAAAATCTCATAAGACTCCACCCCTATCTCCCTGAAATGCTTACTGTAATAATCGGCCAGCCCAAATGCCTGTGCCATTAAATGATCATACTGAGCCGAATACGTCCAATCTTTTACTTCAGGATGCCTATCATAATAATCACTTAAAAAAGCTTTATAATAGGTGGTTATTTTTACTACAGTGTAACTCATCGGGGTTTTCTATTAAAAATATTCAATTTTGCCAAGGCTCCTTTTTTTAATAATGAAAGAACAATCGTATTGTATTCGGGAGAAATCTTCAATAGGAACATGGCTCCTCCAAAAATACCTATGGATAATGTGGCTCTGAAAATTCCATCAATAAATGGATTTGAAATGCTGAACAGAAAATAGTTCACAGTCAATGTTATCAAGAAAATGATGATGATTTTCAACATATTCCATGAAAAGGGTTGGGATTTATGTTTCCACCAAATAAAAAATGTAAGTAAGGCATTATAAAGAAAAATGGAAATGGCTGTGGCAATGGCAGTTCCTATTATACCAAATTCAGGGAGATCGGAAGAGCGTCGTGTAGGGAAAGAGTGTTCAGAGCCG
>CAZJBB010000232.1:0-4892 GCA_964543995.1 uncultured Bacteroidales bacterium | reverse complement strand
CGGCTCTGAACACTCTTTCCCTACACGACGCTCTTCCGATCTCTTGAAATCAAACAAGAATATCGTATTATTACATGACACTCAGCTTTCATCGCTTTCCGTGGTTGAGAAGCTAATCGATTTTATTAATATCCATAACTATCAAACCGCTCTTCCTTCAGACTTTATTAATAATCAAGCCTATGCGTAAATTAATACTTGCCTTTTTCTGCTGCTGTTTCGTCAGTTTTCAAACGTATGTCTTTGGGCAAACAACTAACGAAAAATATAAGAGTGTAAAAGATACCTTGAGTTTAATTGCTAAAATTAATACTGCGAATACCTCTGTACAAACCATTGAGTCGGATTTCAGTCAAGAAAAGTATTTAAGTATTATGTCGGATAAGGTGATTTCTAAAGGGAAATTGTTTTTTAAGGTTCCCAACCAGGTAAGATGGGAATATGCTCAACCTTATGTTTACATTATCGTTTTTAACAATGGGAAAATCTATATTAAAGACGAGAAAAAGGTGAAAAAATTTGATGCTTCTTCCAATAAAAGTTTTAGTGAAATGAACGACAATCTTTCATTAATTATTCAAGGAAAGTTGTTTAATCAGCGCTCCGACTTTAACTACAAATATCAAGAAAGTGATAAGTACTTTTTAGTCACATTGTTCCCTTTGGGCAAAAAACTTAAAGACTTATTTAGCTCCATACAGGTATATTTCAACAAAACTGATTTTGCGGTATATGCAATTAAACTCATTGAAAATCAGAAAGATTACACCTTGATAAGGTTTTCGAATCGTAAAAACAATACGCCTTTACCCAATGAAAAGTTTTTGCTTAATTAGTTGTTTTGTTGCCTGTATTTTTTCCTCTATTTCCTTTGCTCAGCAGACGAAAGAAGCGGATTTCAAACCTTATAACACATTTAATATTTTCGTAAAAGATACTTCTGCCGTTTCTTGCAAATTAGAGATAAAATTCAAATTTAAGCGATTTAAAGGTATACTGTATATAAAGAAAACCACCGAAAAAGAGTGTTTTATTGTTTGTACCACTCAGTTTGGAATGAAAATTTTTGAATTTCAATTTCAGGAGGGCCAATTTCGGGTGGGCTACTGCATTCCCTATCTAAACAACCCTGAATACATACTGATGTTCGAAAATCAATTCCGCTTGTTGTGCGGGGTATTCAGCCCTAACTTTCAAGTAAAAACGCAATCCTTGAAATCATTAAAAACTCAAACGTATTATCAAACAGACACTCTTTTCCGTTATTTTTTCCTCAATGAAGCCAATTCTTCTTCTTTTCCGATAAAAATGGAATACGAAACACATGAAAAAATTATGCTTACGGGTCAGGTGGAGTTTTCCGGAAGCAAGCAACCCATGGGAATGAAATTTAAACAAAAAGGGAAGGGAATAAAGCTCTTTTTAAGCCCTATCGAGAAAAGTACCCTCAATGAAAACGACTCACTTTAAATTACACAGTATGTTACTTAATAGTTTTTTTAGCATTATAGAAACCCAAAATGAGCAAGATAAGTCCGAATCATTTATCTCCAAAATTGAACTTGATGCTACTCACAATATTTTTAAAGGTCACTTCCCCGCGGAACCCGTTGTTCCTGGAGTGTGTTTGCTTCAAATGGCAAAGGAAATTGCAGAAGTTCACTTGCAAACTCACTTAACTTTTGTGAAATCTCCCGGTGTAAAGTACCTCTCTATAGTAAATCCTTTGGTGAATAATATTATAGAGTACCGGATTCAATTATCGCCAACAGAAAACTACATTCAAGCGGATATTACAGCAATCAATAATGATTCCGTTTGCTTAAAGACTAAAGTCATGTATCAAATGCAATAAGGTTTGCAATATTTTTCTCTTCCCGTAGTATGTAAACTAATTTTCCTATCTTTGTTAAGAATAAATTGTAGAATTTAATCCTATTTATTACCATATCGGGAAGAAGAAAATGAAATGCAATAAACTAACAACTTGCTTTTTGCAATAAAATACATGGATCGATTTATCTCTGTTGACACCCTCGAAAACATACCTGAAGCATATAGGGAAACACCTATTGGTCAGTTAATAGAATATCATAACTTAGGCAAACCCCATGAGGTTTACGAAAGTGCTCGTTTGTTGGTTGCCATGTGCATGGACAATAGAAAACATCTACACATGCCTGATAATTTTGCCTTCATCATTCGTTCCGGTGGTGCCAATTTGAGGTATAGCGAATTCAAGGTTTCTTTTGCCATTGGGGTTGGTCATATTCGTCACATTGCCCTTATTGGTCATAATCATTGTGGAATGGTAAATATCATTTCTAAGAAAAATGAGTTTATTGATGGGCTAACCGAAATTGCAGGTTGGGATAAGCAAAAAGCAGAAGAACATTTTATGAATTTTGCTCCCATGTTCGAAATTTCTAATGAAGCCGACTTTATAATAAGCGAAACTCATAGGTTGAGGCTAAAATATCCGAAAATTCAAATTGCTCCTATGTTTTATAGGGTGGAGAATAACAAATTGTATTTTATCAAAGAGGATTAATGCCAAAAGCACTTACCCTAAATTCATTGATATTCTGAATTCCGGGCTTTCATCTGAACAAAAAACATTCCTACCTTTGCACCAAAATTATTTGGTTCCATGAAAACATCAGCTTTTGTTATATTTGTGATTGTTGTAGTAATAGTATATTCCTTAGCGAATGTGTTTTTGTTTTTTAAAGGATACAAACTCTTGCCTGACAGTTCGTTGCATAAGTATATTTATACATTTCTCTTTTTATTTTTGTCCTTACAATTTTTCACCAGTCGTATGCTGCTTCTTTCCGGAAGCCAATTCTTGCCCAAATTTGTTTTCGAGGTCGGAGGCATTTGGTTTGCTGCAGTGCTCTACTTTTTACTAATTTCTCTGCTAGCATGGCTAATTAATATTGCCGATCATTTCTTCCATTTCTTACCTGATTTGAACCCCCATAATTTCTATATTCTCATTGGAAGCGTGTCTCTGGTATTTGTATTGTTGGTGTATGGTTTTATCAATGCAAATTCGCAAAAAGTTACTACTTTACATTTGAAAATCAATAAAAAATCACCTTTGAAACAGTTGCGCATAGCCTTTGTTTCTGATATTCACTATGGAACCATTATTGCGTATAACGACATTAAGAAAATGTTAGATAAAGTAACAGCTGAAAAGCCTGATATGTTGATTTTTGGGGGAGATTTTGCCGACGAAGGCGCGGATACAGTTCGAGCCCAAGAAATTAAACCCTTATTCGACAATATCAAATTGCCCTTAGGCGTATTTGCCATACTGGGGAATCATGAATATATTCATCAAATCAATAAAACCTTTCCGATATTTAAACAACTGAATATCACTCTTATAAAAGACAGTTTTATCAATATTGGAGATCAATGCATCCTTGTTGGCAGGGATGATGCCTCTGGAAAAGGCTTTTCAGGAAAAGAGAGAAAACCCCTTAAAGAGATTTTGAAGGATGTTAAGTCAGACCTACCAATCATATTATTGGATCACCAACCGACTCATTTGGAAGAAGCAGCTGAAAATGGAGTTGATTTAGAACTCTGTGGACACACCCACCAAGGCCAAATGTTTCCTTTAAATATCATTACCCACCTTGCTTGGGAAGTTAACTACGGTTATTTAAAAAAGGGAAATACTCAATATTTTGTTTCTTCGGGCTATGGAACCTGGGGACCAAGAATACGAATTGGCAACACCCCGGAAATTGTGATCTTTAATTTGAGTTTTGAGCCTTAGGGTAGTTGGTTGTTAATTATTGGTTAATGGGTTGTTAGACGGAAGAAGAAGGTTTAGAGACAGAAGAATTTCTCGCAGATTTCCGCAGAGTGAAAATGATTTCGCAGAATAAATTAAACATGTAGGACCGATTTTAACTTGGTCATCGAGCGAAGTCGAGATGACCCATTCAAATGAACAAGGACTTCTTGATCCCGACAAGTCGGGATTCGAAGTCCGGCGTGTTAAAAAGTTCTGTTTTGGCATCAAGCTCCTAGAGCGGCTTATCAGTTAAATCGCACTTTAGGTAAAATCCTTTACCGCAAAGACCTAAAGAATTTTTCCCTCGTAACTCAATAACCAAGTACATTCCTTTGAAAGTGAAATCCTCACTCAACTGCTTCTAAATTTAGAGTATTGCAAATAGAATGGTTAATAAATTTCCTGAAAAGTTCAATCCAATCCCTTGGCTTTTATTACTTTTGCAACCTTGAATATTCCTCAATTTTATTATGTGTCCTGAAGACGACGAAATAACGCTTCCAGTTTCAAATGGAGAAGAAAATGGCGAGTACACCGAGTTAGAAGCCGGTTCGCTCCAACAAACCATTCATTTATCGGGGATGTACCAAAGTTGGTTCCTCGATTATGCTTCCTATGTGATTTTGGAAAGAGCGGTTCCGGATGTTCAAGACGGCCTTAAACCGGTGCACAGACGATTGTTGCATGCCATGGATGAATTGGAGGATGGACGTTTCAATAAAGTAGCCAACATTATTGGCCATACCATGAAATACCATCCCCATGGGGATGCTTCCATTGGAGATGCCTTAGCACAACTGGGACAAAAGGAAATCCTCTTGGATATGCAAGGGAACTGGGGAAATATTCATACCGGCGACAGTGCTGCTGCTCCGCGTTATATTGAAGCCCGATTGTCAAAATTTGCCAATGAAGTCGTTTTCAATCCCAAAACTACCGAGTGGAAGCTTTCTTATGACGGAAGAAACCGCGAACCGGTGGCTTTACCGGTGAAGTTTCCATTATTGCTTGCCCAAGGGGTGGAAGGCATTGCCGTAGGATTGTCGTCCAAGATTCTTTCGCATAATTTCAATGAGAT
>CAZJBB010000231.1:0-4898 GCA_964543995.1 uncultured Bacteroidales bacterium | reverse complement strand
ACACGGCTCTGAACACTCTTTCCCTACACGACGCTCTTCCGATCTCTAATAACAAATCATTCCGATGGAATGTATTATTAAGCCACTGTTTCAATTGATTTTGTGTTAACTCAATAACCTAATAACTTATAACCTTTTAACCTAATAAAATTAACGCTCATTAATCGCCAAGGCAATTCTTGTTCCTCTTAGGGCATATATCTTCATTTTTCCGATATAGGAGTCCACTACCCTGCTCACATCTTCAATCATACCGTAGTCGTGCCAAACCAAAATACCTCCTGTTTTTAAATGCACTAATGCATTTTCTGTATCTTTTTTCACATATTCGTAATGGTGACAACCATCTAAAAAGATCATATCGAAAGGTGTTGGTAAGGTGTTCCAGTCTAATTTGGCAGAATCCTCATATATCTGATTGATTTTTTTGGTCAGTTCGGGATACTCTTTATATTGCCTGCCTACACCGCTTCTTTCGGTTACATTTTTATATATTTCCGGAATATCCAAGGCTAAACTCCCGTCCCATTCTGTGGGTAAATCTACGGTGGTTATGTTACCGTTTTCGGGAAGATTCAAAGCCAAGTTCATGGTGGTGTTTCCATCGAAAGTTCCAATTTCCAATACATTTTTAGCTCCAATATGTTTCATTATGGAACAAAGCATAAACACCTCCTGCATATCAGCAGATGTATAAAAATCCTTATCAAAAGCATTTCTCAAAATTACTTCACCCTGTTCAATTCCCTTAAAAACTTCGGAAATAAAGACCCTGTTCAATTTACCATAACTCCAACTTCCAATGCGATATGCTTCCATGTCTTTGGGGCGTATTCCAAAAGGGAAAAACCTTCGCCAAACCAAGACCATAGCAACCCATGGATTTTTAAGAATTTTTTTCAGCATAGTAATTTATTTTAAGTTTTTCAAAGCCCAATTCAGATTGTTCTTAGCCAAAGGGAAATCCGGTTGAATCTTTAAAGCTTCATTGCAAGCATCGCAAGCTTCTTTCCACATTTTCATGGAGTTATAGGACGCGCAAATATTGTTCCAAGCTTGAGAAAAATCAGGTTTTATTTTTAGTGCCTCCTTATTCAAGCGAATGCATTCGTTAAAGTCGCCTTGGTTATAAGATTGTAAACTTTGGTTTAATAAATCTGTGGCTTTATCGCTACCAACTGCGTTAACTTCCTGATTCTGAACTTTACGTTGTAGAGGAGGTAAATGCTTATATAATTTTGTAAAACCCATGGGAGAAGTGTACACCCATGCATACTCTTTTTGTAATTGATCTAGAATTTGCTTGGTTTCCGGATTTCCCGAATACCTACCGTCTAAAAACCAGGTTATCACGTAATCAACATCCCCAAGGGTTTTCTTTCGGTAATCGATAAAGTTGGCTTGAGGGGGTTCAAAATGCAAATTGCCAATATAAGACCAAGGATTCATTTCCGGCTTCCAAACATAAGGAAATTGTCCATAAAGTGCAGGGATGTTCGCAAGTATGATGGTGGGTTTATAGGCTCCAATGAGGTTAGAGGCATTGGCAAAAAGAAACAACTTATTGGAAATCATCTGCCCATCAGTAAACAAACCAGCATTTGAAAAATTTAATGGAAGCACGGTTTTGTTGGACTCAATTTTCGATTCCACACTCAAATAATCGGCATATACTTGAGATGCCTTGGAATACACCGGCATACGGCATATCATTTGACTGAATACCATAATTACTACCATTGCAAGCACCGAAGATTTAATCCATGCCTTAAAGTGAAAACTTGCCATCCACAGGATAAAAAATATCCATGGAAGATACTGTGTTCTTTCAAAATAACCAATGGTATGCTGACTAAAATACAAGTGCAGAATCAACATTACAAATCCCATGATATAAAAGGCATCAAAACCTCCAATGTTTGGATTCTTAAACTTATAATACATTGAAATGCATAGCATTAAAATTAAAGACAAGGACATGATCAAGGCAAAAGTGATTTCGCTATCCGATAAAAGAACTAAGTAGCTCAACGAAAGGAAATTCTTAAAAAAGAAAGTCGACTCACCATTATGATAACTCATATAATCAGGGGCGCCTTTCATAAAAACATAGAGCAAGAATACGGAAGGCAAAGAAACGGCAATCAATTTCACGACCTCCACTCCGGTAGAAATCAGATTTCCGGAAACATTTTCTTGGCCATTCAATAATTTTGAAATGAAGGAGAAGAAAATAAAAACGGTGATACCCACTAAAGTAAAAGCAAAAACCGTTGCATGTGTAAAGTACAGCAACAAAAATAGCAAGCAAAGGATTCCAAATATTTTAAGGCTCAACTTCCCTTGGTATTTTAGCCAGAATTTTATAATCACCAACATAAACACCACCCCGAATATATAACTATAAAACCCCATTTGAAAGGCATAATTGCAAACTAATGGCAGTGCCAATACCGACAAGAATGTTGAAGATGGATTTATTGATTTAATGAGAGATCGAAATGCAAAAGCAAAGGAAATGATGTAAATAGAGGAGAATATTTTTTCTATGATGGTCGGATTGCATATAGAAACCAAGAAAGCCATGGCGATATGACCAAACCAATAAGGAAATAACACCAAATTTGAGTGGTAATACTGATTGTAAAACTCAGTGCTTTCACCAAAAACATGATCGGCAAGAATTTTCGCATTGTATATATGTGTGGGGCCATCTTGAGTAAGGAAATAGGGGTTGAACCACAGTGGAAGAATAAGTATGCCTAAAACCAGATAAAATACCCAAGGCTCTGCTTTTTCGGGTTTTGCGAGAAGCTTCAAATCAATTGTCATAAATTCTTAAATATTCAAAGGTAATATTTCTTTGACTTTGTTAAAAACCTGTTCAGGGCTAATGGATTGCATACAAACATTATCGGAACAGGGGGAAAATCGATGATTAAAAGGATTCACACAGGGACTGCAAGCTAAAGGAGTATGCAATGTGTGGGATTTCTTTCCCAAGGGGCCAAACAATACAGGCGTTTCAGGTCCAAAAAGCACCAAGCTTGTGATGTTGGTAATGGATGAAAAATGACCGGGTCCACTATCATTGGTCACCAATAAATCAGAGAGGGTATAAAGCACAAACAACTGCCGCAAAGTGGTTTTACCGGCCAAACTGATGACATTAGGCAAATTCATGTCCACCAGTATACTTTCGGCAGAAGCTCTTTCAGAAGGCGCCCCTGTGAGAATGATAAGACAATCAGGATAATATGAATTTAACAAATGAGCTAATGAAATAAAATTGCTTGATGACCATTTCCGAATGGGAAGCATGTCACTTGCATTGGGATTCAACAAGAGGGTTTTCCCTTGGTAGCTTTTTCCAAACTCGCACTCAATAATCTTTAATACAGCGTTTTTTTCATCATCGGGGGCTATAAACTCCGGAGATTTTAATTGGATGTCGGCCAAGGTAACTTTGGGTAAAGGCATGGTTTCGGGATTCATACTCAATGCTTCCACCAGTAATTGATAAGCCACAGCCGTGTGAATATAGGGGTTGTACTGGACTTTATGAGTCATTAAATCGCCCCGATAAGGATATTCACATGTAAACCTATGAAATCCAACGCGTTTCCTAGCAGAGGTCATATAACTGATGATGGCAGAAGCTCTTGAAAAAAACTCCATATCTACCGTAGTATCAATGTGTAACTTCCGAATTTTCCTCAATGCGGAAATAAGTTCCTTACTAAATTTAAACACATTATCTTGACGAATGGTTATGATGTTTTCAGAAGGAACAATGTCCAACAAATCCAAAATGGGCTTATTTTCATTAAAAACCAAGAAAAACACATTTTCCTTTCCTACCAATTTTGTCGCTTTTTGGATAGCGCTATAAGCAATAATGGTGGCTCCTTGTTCAATGAGCTTGATAAAGATTATTTTTTTTGAATCTTCTCTTGCAATTTGCTTTTTAATGAAAATAGAGTTGTATGAGGTAAGTATCTTGCAAATGACCCCTCCAATCCATTTATCCAGAAATTTTATGGTATTAACTCTCATTCTTCAGATTCAACAAAGTTAATGAAGTTCCTTTTATCAATTTCATCTCTTTAAAACGAGCATCCCCGACAAACATCTCATCTAAAAATCGGGTTACCCCTTTAAAGGTAACCGAATTGTAATCGTGCCATAAAATGACTCCGCCTTTTTCTCGTAGAAGCTTTAAGGCAATTTCGGTATCATTCTTCACATATTTATATGTATGGGAGGCATCAATAAATACAAAATCAATATTCCCATAATAGGGTGAAAAGTCAAATGAATAAGAATCCCCATATAACTGGGTAATCCTATTTGCTACAGCACTGTTAATAAAAAAGGAACCGGATACTTCTTTCTTAATGTACGCTTTCTCATTGACATCCACCTCCATACCTGTTTTGGTTAAAAGTTCTTGTGGAAGATCCAAGGTATAAATTCTTGATTCATTGGGTGAATTCATTGCCATGTTTAAAGTAGAAAATCCATTAAAAGTACCCAATTCAAATATCACTTCCGGCTTAAAGTATCTAACTAAATGTGCAATGGTTTTTGACTCTAATTCAGTGACATTCCCTTTTTTATGATTTTCCTTATTAATGAAAAAATCATTCGGAAAAACAATTTCTTCAATTTGAGTTTTTGGAATCTGTGAAGGCTTAAAATAATAATAGACTTCCAATATTTTTGTCAAAAAAACATATCTATATTTAATTAAAGATGTGAGTAATACAACACTTAATCGATAAACAACTTTAATAAAATACATATTCCTTATTTTGATTTACTTAAATTTGAGATTGACAAATTTAAATTGTTCTTTGCCAACGGATAATCCGGTTTTATTCGTAGTGCTTCTTCAC
>CAZJBB010000230.1:0-4935 GCA_964543995.1 uncultured Bacteroidales bacterium | reverse complement strand
GACTTTTATCCGAATTATCAACAATAAATACAATGATTTATGCAACACCAAGGAATAATTATGGAACCAAAAAGATTTTGGGAGATATGGAAAAGACGGTAATTTGAATGTATGTTTTATTCATAATACCGACATTACAGGAGGAAATTCGGGAAGCCCGGTAATAAACGGAAATGGACAATTGGTGGGCATTGCCTTCGATGGCAACTGGGAAGCCATGAGTGGTGATATTGCTTATGAAAAAAGCTTACAAAGAACCATCAGCGTTGATATCCGCTATGTGTTGTTTGTTATCGATAAATATGCCGGAGCTTCAAACATCATAAAAGAACTCACCATAGTTGAATAGACTGATTTTATGCACATTATGATATTTATCACGAGAATTTCTCAAATTTAAAATTTAACAGGCAACCAAAAGACAAAAAACTTTGTCTTAATAAAAAACAATAAATTAATTGAAACCTAATCCTATGAAAAAAATCTTTTTAGTTTTGGTTATTGCGGCTTCAGCAGCAGTTTTACCTTCTTGTAAAAAAACCGATTCCATCAAAGGGTGTATCAATAAAGATGCCCTCAATTACAATTCAAATGCAACAGAAGATGATGGTTCTTGTGTGGCACCTTTGCAAGTTCATAAAACGGTTCTTTTTGACTTTACCGGAACCCAATGTGGAAGTTGCAGTTCAGTGGGCATTCCTACTTTTATGCAAGCCATCGTCGACAATCCAAGAACCTTAGTGCCTTTTTCTGTACATTGTGGAAGCGGTGACCCAATAAACAACAACACCTCTTTGCAGTTTTCAAATGATCCTTTTTATGCTGTTTCAGGGACTCCTACCTTTGCTGTTGGGAATACTGCCGGTGTAGGTATTAATGCTTCAGCGGTGAATACTGCAATTGCTGCAAACACTTCATCTGCAGCCGACGCAGGTTTAGCTGCTACTACTACAGTCATTGGCAATGTTGCTAACATTACTGCAAGAGTTAAATTCTTTAATGCCGTTTCAGGTGAATATTGGCTTGGAATGTACATTTTAGAAAATGGAGTTATTTCTCCTCAAATTAGCTTACCTGATCCTTATTCACATTATCATGTTTTAAGAGCTTGTGCAAATCAAACCGGAGGTATTAGAGGTCAAAAAATAGCCAATGGTGCTGTTGCTGCCGGAACAATAATAGATCAATCGGTTTCATACACTATGTCGAATGTTAATGATCCTTCTAAAATAGTTGTTTCTTTAATTCTTTGGAAAAACACAAGTGGCACTTGGACTATGGTTAATGCTTGGTAATTCTCCACCTAATATAACAAAGAAGCTGCTCAAAAGGGCAGCTTTTTTGTTTTTATTTGTAGAAATAAATTTTACTTCAGCTAAAAACACTTATTTATAATCATTACAAATTGTGCAATAGTGCAAATCAATTAAATTGAACTTGTATTTTTGCGGTGTTAGTGAATTTGTGAATAAAAACCGAAATTAAAATGAGTTATACTTTATCTTCTTTAACGAAAAAGCTAATCATGTCATTAGCAGGACTATTTTTAATGGTATTTCTATTGGTTCATCTTACCATTAATCTTTTTATGTTGTTGCCCGATCATGGCGAACTTTTTAAAGGTGCTGTTCATTTTATGACCACCAACCCCATTATTAAAATATTCGAAGTGGTCTTGTTTTCAGGATTCATTATACACATGTTTGTTGGGGTTATTCTATGGATTAAAAATGCATGTTCTCGACCGGTTCGCTATTATAAAAGCAACCAATCCGAAACTTCCTTTTTCTCCAAATACATGATCTATACAGGTGCTGTTGTTTTTATCTTTCTCATCATTCACTTCATGAATTTCTATTTTGTGAAGCTGGGTTGGGTTTCTGCACCCGAAGGCATTGACAAACATGACTTTTATACCATGGCCATCATGCTGTTTTCCAACAAGCTATATTCTATTCTATATATCATTTTAATTGCCTTACTTGGATTTCATTTAAACCATGCATTGCAATCCGGAATCCAAACCATTGGTTTTAATCACAACCGTTACACCGTTTGTGTTAAAAGATTCAGCACTTTCTACGCCATCCTGATTACCTTAGGATTCTGCGTAATTCCTTTGTATTTTTTATTCTGTTATTCTGTTTAAATCATTGACTTATATCATCATAATTGTATGACAAAACTTCAATCAAAAGAACCCGAAGGAAACATTACAGAAAAATGGTCGCATTATAAAGCCCATTGTAATTTAATTAATCCTTCGAATAAACGTAAACTGGATATCATTGTAGTAGGAACCGGTTTGGGTGGCGCTTCTGCTGCTGCCTCATTAGCTGAACTGGGTTATAATGTTAAGGCCTTCTGTTATCAAGACAGTCCACGCCGTGCCCATAGTATTGCGGCTCAAGGAGGGATCAATGCTGCTAAAAATTATCGTAATGATGGTGACAGTATTTTTCGTTTGTTTTATGACACCATAAAAGGAGGCGATTACCGTTCCAGAGAAGCCAATGTATATCGATTGGCAGAAGTGAGTAACAACATCATCGATCAATGTGTAGCTCAAGGTGTTCCTTTTGCACGTGATTACAGCGGTTTACTTGATACCCGTTCCTTTGGTGGGGCACAATTGCAACGTACTTTTTATGCCAGAGGTCAAACGGGACAACAACTTTTGTTAGGTGCTTATAGCGCTCTCAGCCGTCAAATCAACTTAGGGACTGTCAAAATGTACAACCGCCGCGACATGCTTGATTTGGTAGTTATAGATGGCAAAGCCCGAGGCATCATTACCCGCAATTTGGTTACCGGCGAAGTTGAAAAACATTTTGCTCATGCCGTGGTTTTGGCAACCGGTGGTTACGGAAATGTATATTTCCTTTCTACAAATGCCATGGGTTCGAATGGAACCCCTGTTTGGAAAGCCCATAAAAAAGGAGCTTTCTTTGCCAATCCTTGTTTTACACAAATCCATCCTACTTGTATTCCGGTTCATGGTGATTTTCAATCCAAATTAACCTTGATGAGCGAAAGCTTGCGTAACGACGGAAGAATTTGGGTCCCAAAAAACAAAGAGGATGCAGAGAAAATTAGAAATAAAACCCTGAAAGCTTCTGATATTAAAGAAGAAGATCGTGATTACTACTTAGAAAGACGCTATCCTGCCTTCGGAAACTTAGTTCCTAGAGACGTGGCTTCACGTGCTGCTAAAGAAAGATGCGATGCCGGTTACGGGGTAGGAACAGGTTTGGCCGTGTATCTCGACTTCTCTGCCTCTATTAAAAGGTTAGGCAAAGCCGTTATTGAAGAACGTTACGGAAACCTTTTCCAAATGTATCAGAAAATTGTGGATGATAATCCTTATGAAGTTCCTATGATGATTTATCCTGCGGTACATTATACCATGGGGGGACTTTGGGTGGATTATGAACTACAAACCACCATCCCAGGCTTGTTTGCCATTGGAGAATGTAACTTCTCCGACCATGGGGCCAATCGTTTAGGGGCTTCAGCTTTAATGCAAGGATTGGCCGATGGTTATTTCGTATTGCCTTATACCATTGGAAATTATCTTTCCAGTGAAATTCATACCCCTCGTATTTCTACCGATGCTCCTGAATTTAACGAAGCAGCCAAAGCCGTTTCCGATCAAGAAGAAAAACTGTTGGCAATTGGCGGAACACAATCGGTTGACTCCTTCCATAAAAAATTAGGCACCATCATGTGGGATAATTGTGGCATGGGAAGAACCAAAGAAAGCTTAGAAAAAGCCTTGGATTTGATTCCAAAACTCAGAGCCGAATTCTGGAAAGACCTTAAAGTTACCGGAACTGCTAACGAATACAATCCTGAATTGGAAAAAGCAGGTAGGGTGGCTGATTTCATGGAGCTAAGCGAATTGATGGTAAGAGATGCTTTAAACCGTAACGAATCTTGTGGAGGTCACTTCCGTATCGAAATGCAAACCGAAGATGGAGAAGCCAGGCGTGATGACGATAATTTCCGATATGTGGCAGCTTGGGAATATAAAGGAAAAGATACGGCTCCCGAACTTCACAAAGAACAATTAGAGTTCAAATGGATGGAGCTCAAACAACGTAATTATAAATAAAATTTCAGAACACATTAAAATCAATATACAATGGATCTTACGTTAAAGATTTGGCGACAAAAAGATGCCCATTCAAAAGGTAAATTCGAAACATATCAGGTAAAAGGAATTTCTCCGGATTGCTCCTTCCTCGAAATGCTCGATCAATTGAATGAAAAGTTGGTAAACGAAAATCAGGATTCCGTTTCTTTCAGAAGCTGTCCTGTATCATTCGACCACGATTGTCGAGAAGGAATATGCGGTATGTGCGGTTTATTTATCAATGGAAGACCTCATGGTCCGGATACCGGGGTAACTACTTGTCAGTTGCACATGCGTAAATTTGCCGACGGCAGCGAAATTGTTATTGAACCTTGGCGCTCCAAAGCCTTTCCAATTATTAAAGATTTGGTTGTTGACCGCACTGCACTAGATGCCATTATTCAGGCAGGAGGGTATGTTTCTGTGAATACCGGCGGTGTTCCCGATGCCAATTCTATTTTGGTACGTAAACCCGATTCTGATAAAGCCATGGATGCAGCTGCATGTATAGGCTGCGGCGCTTGTGTGGCCTCTTGTGCCAATGCTTCGGCCATGTTGTTTGTTTCTGCAAAAGTATCCCATTTGAACCTCCTACCCCAAGGTAAAGTTGAAGCCCATGAGCGAGTAATGAAAATGGTAAAAGCCATGGACAGCTTGGGTTTTGGTAACTGTAGTAATACCTATGCTTGTGAAGCTGAATGTCCTAAGGAAATAAAGGTAAGTAACATAGCCCGTATGAATCGACAGTTTTTCTTGGCAAAGATTTTAGCGGACTAAAGAGACGGAAGACGGAAGAAGAC
>CAZJBB010000229.1:0-4943 GCA_964543995.1 uncultured Bacteroidales bacterium | reverse complement strand
TCACGTTTTTAGGAGTAAACGTAATTTCAGAAGTATTATAGTCTATTACGTAGTCGTTGTCTTGACCACGTATTTTTAAACTTCCATCAATATATACTTTCTCACTTCCAGCCAGTACAACTATATATATATCATTATTGTTTCCGCTAAGCTTGTAAGGACCTTGGTTCGATTCTATGCCATTGATGATGTTTCTTGCATATTTCCCTTTGGTAATGGCCCCCGCACCCGAAAGCTCCAGTAATTTCTTATGCTCTTTTCCTTTTGAAAGTGGTAATTCTGTGTTTAAAGCAGCTCCTTGGAGTTTTTTAGAATACGTTAAAAAGTAGCTATCCGGCTTTTTAAGTTCAAAGTCTCCAACAATTAAACGGGTTTTGTTTTTAGAAAGTTGAATAAAAACTTTGTCGAATTCTTGAAGTTGTTGGGTGTTACCATCCGGTTGAATAGGAACATTATTGTCTGAAATGGCGGCTAAAATATCCATATCGTCTCCAATTTTTCCTGATAACTGTAAATTGAAGCTGGAATTTACCACCACATCTTGCTTGTTTCCAATACTTAACCCTCTGGAAATACTTCCGCTTTTGGTTAAACCTTCGAGCTGAAAAGCAGTTTGCGAGCCATCATGGTTCCCTGACGAAAAAACAAAAGGATTGATATTTCCTTTGATGTCTTCCGGAATTAATCTACTATTTTTATGTAAATACGTTTGAAGAAATGAAAAAGGGAATACCCTGTATTGAATTTTAATTTGTGTTGGGAGTAGATCGTGCTTATTGATAATAAGCAAGGATTTCTGATAATCCACCTTCAAAAATTCATCATGGAGCTTAATGCCTTTGGAATCAGAAATTTGAACTGTCCCGGGAATCGTACTTAAGGTATCAAAATAGGTTGTATCTGAAATGAGTAAAATTTGCTTGCTCCTCAAATTGTTTAACTCTTGAGAATATGCAGAAAGCATGAAAAGCAGAAACAAGAATGTAAAAAGCGAATGTATTTTAAAGCCCAAACTTGATAATTTTAGCAACATTAATTTCTTAGGAATACCAATGATGGAAATCAATGATTTGGTTTATTGATCTTCGTCTTTAAGCCTCCTTAAATATTGTACATGAAAGTATAACGCTGAAAAGCGATTTTTCTTTTAAGTTCATTAAGGATTAAGCACTGAAGGTGCATCCTCTGTTCTTGCCTTTTTTGCAGTTGAAGAGCCAAACAAATAGGCAACCCCAAGAGTAGTATAAAAAGAGTAGCCCATTAGAGTGTTTTGGTTTTTTTCATTGATGCCTGTATTTCCAAGCATGCCATTTATGTCAAAGTTCAAATATACGTGTTTACTAAAGGGAATTTCTGCACCGGTTCCAATACGAAAGGCAAGATTAATGTCGGTTAAATAGCTTCCATTGCCTCCGGTTATGGTGCTGGATATTAAGCTGTTTCCACTTGTCAAAGTTCTTTCAAAGCTGGAATTAAGTTTAATGCCGCAAAACAATCCAAAATTAAAATGATATTTGATGTTACCACCAACAATAATTTCAGGATATATTGAAAACGCAAATTGTTTTAAAGAGTACACCGTTTTTTCTTCATCATAGTTTGTATTATATAAATCATTGTTTTTAACATCGGTGATAAAAGAACGACTAATAAACTCTAAAGAGATTCCCGGGTTAACGGTTTTATACTCCCTCGATTTCAGATCGATTCCCATGGGGTAAAAATAATTATTGCTGGCAGTCGTCTTTTTTTCGTTGAGAAGGCCAAACTTTGTAATGAAACTGTTGTACCCAATTCCGCCTTTGGCACAAACCAAAAATTGAGCTTCAGCTTTCAGTAATAGTCCGAATACAATTGCAAATAATAAAGTGAATTTTGTTTTCATGATGTTTATTTATTTTAATTTCAATAAGCTGCGCAGAAATTATGTAAAACTCTTAAGGTAACTTGTTTGCTTTCAATATAGCCCATGTGTCCAACCATGTCTAGTAAAAGAATTTCAGCATGTTGCACATTTTGTGCTTGTTCCAGAACTTGTTTGAATGAGGATCGCGTGTCTTTTTTCCCAATAATGAATAAAAAGGGAATTCGAGCATGACTCAGAAGTTTCGAATGGTCAGATCGGGCCATCATGCCTTTAATGGATGCGATTAACGATTCAGGTGAAATTTGCAATGCTCTTTCTTGAAGCACTTTAATTTCCGAATCAAATTTCGAAATATTTTCCTGAGCAAAAAGGTCAGGTATAAAAGCGGATAAAAAGGGATGCTTATTCTGTTTAATTAGTTCAATTGTTCTGGCCCGATTTACTGAAGCTTCAGGACTGTCGGCATTGGCGTTAGAATGAAAAAGGCAAAGGGCATTTAACATTTGGGGAAACAATTGCAAAAAGGAAAGCGCAACGTAACCACCCATGGAATGACCCACCAATACACAGTGAGGAATTTTCTCAAAATGTAAAACTGCTTTTACTACTTCAGCCATTTGCTCCATGGTATGAATATCCCCAAGGCAATCGCTTTTCCCATGGCCGGGTAAGTCAATAGCAATGGTACAAAAATCCTTTTCCAGGTCAATAACAAATTCATCCCAAATATCGAGCGATTCAATAAAACCATGTAACAAAACCACGCATTTTCCTGTACCTGAAATGCGGTAATGAATTGATTTGTTGTTGTATAGAATGGTTTTATCCATAAGGGGTTAAGAATTCATCAAAGCTTCAACATCGGCAACGGTTTTGGGAATGGGTTTCCCAAAAACTTTGTACCCGGATTCTGTAACCAATACGTCATCTTCAATTCGGACTCCACCAAAACCGATATATTCAATCGCTTTTTCATAATTGATAAATTCCGCAAATTTTGCTTCGGCTTTCCACTGATGTATCAGTTCAGGAATAAAATACACTCCTGGTTCAACAGTGAGAACAAATCCCGCTTGCAATTTTCTCGCCAATCTTAAATAGGCAGTGCCAAATTGATCACTACGGCTCATTTCGTCACCGTAACCCACATAGTTTTCCCCTAAATCTTCCATGTCATGTACATCCAATCCCATCATGTGTCCAAGTCCGTGATGGAAAAACATGGCATGAGCCCCAGCGGCAACGGCTTCTTCAATATTTCCTTTCATAAGTCCTAAATCTTTTAAGCCTTCAGCAATGACTTTTGCTGCTAAAAGGTGAATGTTTTTATAGGGTATTCCCGGTTTTATGGCTTTAATAGCTTCAGTATTGGCTTTAAGTACAATTTCATAAATATTTTTCTGTCTTTCACTAAATTTCCCACCCACAGGGGCAACGCGGGTATGATCGGTTGCATAATGCATAGGAGATTCGGCCCCGGCATCAATTAATAACAAGTCTCCGGCTTGCAATAAGTTGCCATGGTTATGATTATGAAGTGTTTCACCTCTTTTTGAAAGAATTACCGGAAATGAAACCACTCCTCCACATGCCAATGCAATGCCTTCGATAGCACCTGCAATTTCTCTTTCATAAATACCCGGTTTAGCCATTTTCATAGCGGTAGTGTGCATTAAATACCCTACTTCCATAAACCTTTCAATTTCGGCAATTTCATAAATGTCTTTTATGGAGCGCAATGCCACAACCGCTTTAATCAACTCAACAGAGGCTTTTTGCTTGAGTTCTGAAATCGGAATTCCGGTCAAAGTGTTAAGGGTGATTTTATTTTCAGCACGATAAGGGGGTAGGAAGTGAATATTTCTTTTCTTATCAAGAGCTTTAGAACAATACTCGAATAAAGAGTTGTAGGGTAGCGTTTCTGTTATTCCCACTTTAGCAGCATTATCAATTAAGCTTTCCTTAGGTCCCATCCAGATAATATCGTCTATATCCACATCATTTCCAAAAATGATTTCTTTTCCATTATCGAAATCGATAATAGCCGCCAATCCAGGAAGGTCGAGCCCGAAAAAGTATAAAAAACTGCTATCTTGCCTATAATGATAAGTATTTCCCGGATAATTCATCGGGGTGTCTGTATTTCCTAAAAATAGCGCTATACCAGTTTGAAAGTGCTTTTTAAGATCGTTTCTTCTTTGAATGTATATTTCTTTTTTGAACATAATGTTTTGGTTGTTAGAGGGTTTGTGATTAATTTGCCATGAGATCTTCGATGTGATCTGCTTCAATGGGAATGTCTTTCATTAAATCAATTGGGACTTCGTCTACCAGAATATCGTTCTCAATTCTCACTCCAATGCCTTCTTCAGGAATGTAAATTCCAGGTTCACAACTCAATAGCATTCCTTTTTTGAGCACCATATCCCTAGTGCCTACATCATGAACATCCAAACCGATAAAATGAGAAGTTCCGTGCATAAAATATTTTTTCCAAAGTGGTTTTTCAGGGTCTTGATTCTTAACATCTTCGAAAGAGAAAAGTTTTAAATCAATCAATTCTTTTTCCATTACTTTACAAACCTCAGTGTGGTAGGTGTTTATGGTAGTTCCCGGAACCATCATGTTTACTGCACTGCGGAAAACATTCAAACAAGCATTATAAACTTCTCTTTGTCTTTGGGTAAATCTTCCAGTTACAGGTATGGTTCTGCTCAGGTCGCCGGCATAATTGGCGTATTCAGCTCCGAAATCGAGCAATAATAAATCCCCATCCTTACATTCTCGGTTGTTTTCGATGTAATGTAATACACATGCATTTTTTCCGGAGGCAACAATAGGATAATAAGCATGTCCGCTTGCACGGTTTCGAATAAATTCATGTGTGATTTCTGCTTCAACCTCAAATTCCATGACTCCGGGTTTTACAAAATGAAGTACTCTTTCGAATGCTTTATGTGTAATATTGCATGCGGTTTGAAGCAATTGAATTTCTTCTTGTTCTTTTTCTAATCGACATTCAGTAATAATAGGAGATCGGAAGAGCACACGTCTGAACTCCAGTCACCTGAAGCTA
>CAZJBB010000228.1:0-4960 GCA_964543995.1 uncultured Bacteroidales bacterium | reverse complement strand
TAATCACGCTCATCATTAAAAAAATAAATTGACTCGAATTATGGAAACCGGTGGATACCGACTTAAAGGAATCAGCAGTGAAAAAGATATTGATAAACCGGTGGTTTCAATTATTACGGTTGTATATAATAGTGAACACCTGATCGAAAAAACCATTCACAGCATTCAACAACAAACCTACAGAAATATTGAATATATTATTATTGATGGAGGTTCAACAGACGGCACCCTTGAAATTTTAAAGAAACACAATGAAACAATAGCCTATTGGATTTCGGAACCTGATAAAGGTTTGTATTTTGCAATGAACAAAGGCTTAGAAGCGGCTTCCGGTGTTTATGTTTGGTTCATCAATTCGGGTGATCAGGTTTATTCAAAAACCACTTTAGAAAACATGCTATCAATATCAGATAATCAAGATATTATATACGGAAACGCAATGATTATTGATGAGCATTATCAAGAAATTGGTTTAAGAAGACTTGGCCCTCCGGAGGTTCTCACAAAGAAAAGCATGCAACAAGGAATGGTCGTTTGCCATCAAGCTATTTTAGCAAAAAGAAGCTTGGTCCCTTTATATAAAACTCATTATACATTGGCAGCCGATTTCGATTGGGTAACCTCCATCCTATCCAAAACCAACTCCGTATTTAACACCCATCAAATTCTTTGTAAATACATGGATAATGGCTTTTCGAAAAACAATATAGTAAAAGCGCTAAAAGAAAGATTTGGAATCATGGTTTGGAATTTTGGACTTTTCCAAACCATGCTAAACCATATTTATATTAGTTTTAAATTCCTCCGATTTTTAATATTACACCGCAGGTTTTAAGGCTTTCCATATACTAAACCCAATTCCTCCAACAAATATTAACAACACTATTATTGAACTTATAAGGGAGATTTTATCTCCTGTGTAAAAGGATTTTGGTTCAAATTTAAATTCTACAGTATGGTTTCCGGCAGGAAGTACCATTGCTCTGAGCACATAATTGGCTCTGAAATGTGGCGAAAGTTTTCCATCCACATAGGCGTTCCAACCTTTGTCGTAATATATTTCAGAGAAAACAGCCAATTGTTGACGGTCCGCTTTTGAAGTGTAAGTCAAATCATCAGGCTTATAAGAAGTCAAGGTAATCGAAGAATTTGTGTCTTTTCCTGTATTTAGTCCTTTTACATTTTCAGCAAAACGCTTGTCGATAATTGCTGTTCTTGCCGGTTCAAAAGAGGATAAAGCGGTCATTTCAGAGTCGGCATTTTCAACCAATTTGTATTCATCAACAAACCAGGCATTTCCTAAAGCAGCAACATTTCGCTGAACCGTTTGTTCTCCTTTTTCACCTGGAACAATAAAGTATCGTGTATTTAACATATTGAAAACCTTTACATTATTCTTTGAAATTTGATTTTCAATTAATTCCTGATATCTGCGCAATTTTGCACCATGGTATCCTCCAATGGATTTATGGAAATAAGAGGTCCCGGCATCATTAAATGTATTCGATGTAATATTTAGCACTCTATAATTAGGATCTTTATCCGTTAGAATGACTTCATCTATTTGTGAAGGTTGTACTTCTGACGCAATTTTTCTTTTAGGAGCGAAATCATCGTTATTTAAATACCTTTTATCCACGGCCCAAACATCAAAAGTAATAAGAACTCCAAGACCCAGTAAAACATATACGTTTTTAAGTTTTTGTGCCAAGAATGCCCAGATAAGACCGGCCGATAACAATATTAATACCAAGGAACGTAGGGCGTCCATCCTGAAAATGGATTCTCTGTCGGTTACCACGGCTGAGAGAAACCAATCAGGAAAGCCTTGCTTTAACATAGAAGCATCGGAGGAGGCAGTGAAATTAAAAAACATAGTTGGAACCATTGCAAATAATAGACACAACCCTCCTACGATTCCAGCTGAATATTTCAATGCTTTTAGGACTTCTTTTTTCTCAATTGTGTCAGTAAAAATCCGGTTTATAGTCATTAGCGCCAACATAGGCAAAACCACGCTTATGATTACCAATGCCATTGCAACCGTACGGAATTTATTATAAAAGGGAACATGATAAAACATAAAGTCATTAAAAACCTCGAAATTTTTTCCCCAAGCCAACATTAACGAAAAAATAGCGGCTGCCAAAAGCCACCATTTTTCAGGTCCTTTAATTAAAAACAATCCCATTACAAATAAAAACACTATGATCGCTCCTGCATAAACCGGTCCTGAAGTGAATGGTTGCTCTCCCCAATAGGTTTGAACCCCTTTTATCATTTCTCTCACATTAGAAATACCATTTTTCTTTAATACTTGAGCTGTCTCAGATCCTTCTGAAAGTTCTTGATGTGAGCTTCCTCCACTAAAATTCGGAATTAATAATGTAAAGGATTCTGATTTTCCATAACTCCATGCAAAAGCGTAATCTTTATCTAAACCGGTTGATTCTTGATTATTATTTTTTGGGGTGAGTTCTGATTTACCTCTAATGGTTTCTTGTCCATACTCATAAGTAGTCCAAAGTTCTCTTACATTTGGCAAAATTGCCATAATTGCTGCAAGGACAAGAACTGAACTAGCTACCATAAATGACTTTAATTGTTTTTGAATAATTGCGAAAATAAACTTAACGATGATCATGATAAAGATCATAAACATCAGATAATACGTAATTTGAACGTGATTAAAGTAAATTTCGATACCCAGCATAAATGCCGTGAGAATTCCACCCAATAAATACTTCTTTTTATAAGTTAGTATAAATCCGGCTAAAACCGGTGCCATAAATGCTATTGCAAAAGCTTTATTGACGTGTCCGGCTTCAATAATAATAAAGTTATAAGAGCCAAAGGCAAACGCAATTGCACCTATAATACTGATCCAGGGATTGATTCCTAAAACAAGCATCAGAATATAAAACCCGATTAAGTATAAGAAGACAATATCGACTGTGAAATGCGGTAAACTAAGGCAAATTGCTCTTTCGGTATAAGCATACACATTCTTTGAAGGTGGAAGAACTCCAATCTGATAAGTAGGCATACCGCCAAACATAGAATTGGTCCATAAAGTATAGTCACCGGTTTTTTGGTGATATAACATGGCTTCTTGTTGCATACCTCCTGCATTAACCACATCCATCTGACGCAATGCCTTCCCTTCCATGACCGGAGAAAAATAAACTAAACCGATGGCAACAAATATCACAATTGCTGCTAAGTGTGGAATGATCTTCTTGAAATTTAGGTTTTTCATTTTTATGGTTTGTGTAAATTCTAATAATTTTAAACGAAAATCTGAATATAAAACACTAAAATCAGTACATTACAAATAATATTTGAATTTCTTATTTTGAATGTTTCTATTTTATGCTTTTGAGCAAAAATACAAATTAATTATAATAAAAAAAGAAGAAGACATTAATATCTTCTTCTTTTCAAATGTATAGGTTTGAATGATTACTTTTTACCAGCCTGTTCGTCCGATACTGTAAGTTTATGTCTGCCTTTGGCTCTACGGGCAGCTAATACTTTTCTTCCATTGGCGGTAGACATTCTTTTAGTAAAACCGTGTTTGTTTTTTCTTTTGCGACGTGAAGGTTGGAAAGTTCTTTTCATTTTATCTCAGTTTTTGAAGTGCAAAAATAGACAATTATTGCTTATAAATTTCAATTTTCATTAAAAAACTTTTCAAATATATTATCCGGCACAAAATCAATCACTTGCAATATTTATTAACCAATTATTTCAGGGGTGCGTTTTTAAGGGTTTGAACTAAAAAGTCCCAAAATTTCTCCACACTTGGAATATTCACTTTTTCATCCGGTGAGTGAGGGAAGCGAATGGTTGGACCAAAGGAAATCATATCCCAATTTGGGTAGACACCGCCTAATAAGCCACATTCCAGTCCGGCATGAATAGCTGCAATTTTTGGTTTAGTGCCAAATTGGGTTTCATAAGCTGCCAACATTTCCTTTAATATTGGAGAGTCCATATTGGGTTTCCAACCAGGATATTGACCATCTAAGACGATTTCTGCCCCGGCTAAGGTATACACAGCAACAAACATATTTTCTAAATCTTCTTTTGCTGAGTCAACAGAACTGCGGAGTAGGCACTGCACTGTAATATTTTTATTTTCTGATTTTACAATGGCTAAATTCGTTGATGTTTCCACCAAACCTTTCATATCTTGACTGTCACGAATTACACCATTAGGTGTTGAATAAATCGCATTGATAAGATTGTTGGCAGTTTTGGCATCAATTAAAAATCCAGGAGTGCTACTATCTTTGAGTTCAATAGTTAAGTCTGTTTCAACCCCTTTAAATTCATTAACAACAATGGTTGTAAAATCAGCAACATACTTTTTGAAAGCATCGATATGTGTTTTGGGAAGTGCAACAATAGCATAGGATTCACGTGGGATTGCATTACGAAGACTACCACCGTCAATTTTCGATAGTCTTAATCCGAAATGCTTGGAGGCATACCACAACATACGGTTCAAAATTTTATTAGAATTTCCTCTTTCTAAAGCAATATCTACTCCTGAATGGCCGCCTTTTAAGCCTTTAACCGTAAGTTGAAAAGCGGAAAAATCTGCAGGAACAGTGTCCTCAGTATAGGTAAACTTCACATTGGCATTGGTACCGCCGGCACATCCAACATATAATTCACCTTCATCTTCAGAGTCGAGGTTCATCAAAATATCTGCTTTTAATACTCCAGGTTTCAAACCGAAAGCTCCGGTCATACCGGTTTCTTCATCAATAGTAAACAAAGCTTCAACATAACCATGTTCTAAATCTTTTGATTCCAGCACAGCCATAGCTGCAGCAACTCCAATGCCGTTGTCGGCACCTAAGGTAGTTCCCTTTGCTTTTACCCACTCACCATCAATCCAAGGGGTGATAGGATCTTTTTCAAAATCATGAGGGGTGTCATTATTTTTTTG
>CAZJBB010000227.1:0-4984 GCA_964543995.1 uncultured Bacteroidales bacterium | reverse complement strand
GAAGCGGCCCACTCCACACTCGCGACGCCATTCGAGGCGTCCACACAGCTCGCGGTCAGGGCGACGTTCGACGCTGGCATCGTCACGATCGTGCTCAACGAAAACACGCCGGCTGCATATTGAGTATCGCCGGTCCACCGGTCGAAGGCTGTTCCTTCCGGGGCAACCGCTTTAACCGTCACCTGCACTCCGTTGGAGTATAATCCGCCGCCGGTACCGTTGCTGACCGTCAGGGTGTACCAGCCGGGCAGAATTTTGTACGTCGCGTTAAGAGCGACGGCCTGTGCCGGCATCGTCACCGTCGTGTTCGCGGAGCTGACACTGGCCACGTACTGCGTATCGCCAGCCCACTGGTCAAAGGTCATTCCGGTTATCGGCGCATCCGCTGAGATATCCACCACCTGCGCGTTGGTGTACGAAGAACCGCTGCCGCTGCCGCCGGTAACCGTCAGGGCATAGATGTAATAGTATGTCGCGGTCAGGCTGACCGGATTGGTCGACATGGTGACCAGAGCGTTCGTGTAGGTGACGTTGTTCACGTACTGCGTGTCGCCGATCCACCGATCAAAGACCGTTCCAGCCGGAGCATCCGCCACAATCGCCACCTGTTGCCCGTTGACGTACCAACCGCCACCACTACCACTGTTAACCGTCAGGGAGTTAGTGATGTTTTTATACCTCGCTTGCACGGCGATGTTCGATGCTGGCATAGTCACCAGAGTGTTTGAGGCGGTGACATTGGCCAAATACGGCGCACCGGTTCCGGTCCACTGGTCAAAGGTCTTCCCAGGGTCCGGAAGGTCCGCCGAGATCGCCACCCGCTGTCCGTTGGTGTACGACGAACCGGTGCCGTTGCCCGTAATAACCGTCAGGACGTAAGAGATGTCTTTGTACGTCGCTCTCACGGTGATGTTCGACGCTGGCATAGTCACCGTGGTGCTGGCGGAATTAGAATCGGCCACATACGCCGTGTCGCCGGTCCACCGGACAAAGGCCTTGCCGATTGCCGGAGCATCCGCCGCAATCGCCACCTGCACTCCGTTGGAATATATTCCGCCGCCGGTGCCGTTACTGACCGTCAGGGTGTAGTAGCCGGGCAGAATTTTGTACGTCGCACTCAGACTGACCGGATTGGTCGACATAGTGACCAGAGCATTCGTGTAAGTGTCGTTGTTCACATATTGTGTGTCTCCCGTCCACCGGTCAAAGGTCATTCCGGCGGCCGGAGCATCCGCCGCAATCGCCACTTGCTGTCTGTTGGTGTACGAACCATCACCGGTACCGCTGTTGACCGTCAGGGCGTAATAGTACGTCGCGGTCAGGCTGACCGGATTGGTCGACAGGGTGACCAAGGCATTCGTGTAGGTGACGTTATTCACGTACTGCGTATCGCCGATCCACGCTTTAAAGGTAACCCCGGATCTTAGATCACCCGCCGAGATCGCCACCTGCGTTCCGCTGGTGTACGCCCCGCCGCCAGTGCCGTTGTTGACCGTCAATGTGTAGTAGCCGGGAAGATTTATATACGTCGCGGTCAGGGTGACAGCCTCCGCCGGCAGAGCAACCGTGGTAGTTGAAGAAGTGGTGCTCGCCACAGGCTGTGTGTTGCCGATCCACCGGTTAAAGGTCATCCCAGCCGCCGGGGCATTCGCTATAATCGTTACCGCTTGCAGGTTGGTATAGGAGCCCCCGTCGGCCCCGCCGTTAACGGTAAGCCACAGCGCGGTCGTACGACCGGCCCACAAGCCTGAAACCGTCGGCCAGCCTATGGTTCCTGAAAAGTGATAGACAGTCGCGTTGTTGGCACCGGAGAACACATTTATACCAACGCCGGGGGCCTTGCCGGAGAAATAGACGCCGCCCAGGCTGACGCAATTCTGGAACGCATAAGACCCGATGCTGGTGACGCTGTCGGGAATCATAATGCTGGTCAGGCTGGTGCAGGCAGCGAACGCATAACTCCCAATGTTGGTGACGCTGTTGGGAATTGTGACGCTGGTCAGGCTGGTGCATCCGTAGAACGTAGAACTCCAGATGATGGTGACGTTGTCAGGGATTGTGACGCTGGTCAGGCTGGCGCAACCGTAAAACGCAGAACCATCGATGCTGGTGACGCTGTCGGGAATCGTGATGCCCGCCAAGCTGGCGCAGTTCATAAACGCCCAGTCCCCGATGTTGGTGACGCTGTTGGGAATTATGACGCTGGTCAGGCTGGTACAATCGTTGAACGTAGAATTTCTAATATCGGTGATGCGGTTCGGGATCGTGAAGTTGGTCAGGCTGGTACAACCGTTGAACGCAGAACTCCAGATGGCGGTGACGCTGTCGGGAATTATGATGCTGGTCAGGCTGGTGCATCCGTAGAACGCAGAAGGCCCGATGCTGGTGACGCGGTTCGGGATCGTGAAGTTGGTTAGGCTGGTGCAAGACCGGAATGCAGAACTCCTGATGATGGTGACGCTGTTGGGGATCGTGATGCTGGTCAGGTTAGTGCAGTAAGCGAACGCGTTCGTTCCAATACTGTTGACCGACAGGCCGTTAATCGTATCCGGGATGGTTGCCGCAGTGTTGGTGCCGATGTAGCCGGTGATGTCGATCGTATTGTTAGTTATTGTGTAGGTGTAATCCTCGGCCTGCACCGCGATGGGCAGCAAAAAAACCAGCAACAACCCGGCTAATACCTTTTTCATCCTAAATCCTCCATTCAGCAATACCCTCGCGGGGAGAATGAAGGACACCATTATTTTATTTGCCAGTCGAGCCGGAATTACGGGGCTTCTGTACAGCCCTGCACCGCGACGGGCAGTATAAGAACCAGCAACAGCCCGGCGATCTTTATCCATTTTTTCATCGGCGATTTCCCTTCCATAAAATCGCGCCGATGGTACCCCTCTGTTTTGGACAGATGTTTTTGATGAGTTTACGATTTGAGAGCGGGATTGTATTGAACACCACATGCCGCTAGTCTGTCTGCCTTTAAAACTCGGGAGCCTTATGAAAAAACTTTTTTTAACTGCTTTGCTTATTCTCAGCGCCGGGCTGGCTTTTACGCAGATCGACCTATCGGCTGAACTGATTGCCCGCGAAACGCTTGTCGGCGAGGCGCGCTCCGCCGCAACGTATCCGAATGCCGATATTCTGATGGTCGAAAATCAAACGCGCGTACAGTACCAAACTAACGGCACTTCAAAGTATATCACTGACACGGCCTGCAAAATTCTGACCGAAAAAGGCCGACAGGACGAATCCAGCATCAGCATCGGCTACAGCACCGACTACGGCACCATGCGTTTCGTGCGCGCCGAAGTCATCAAGCCGGACGGGCGCACCATTCCAGTTGACCTCGCAGCCCAAAGTCGCGAAGCCATTAATCAGGGACAGATGGATGCCAATATCTATGATCCCGCTCAAAAAGACATCAAACTGACAATCCCCGACCTCGGCATCGGCGACGTTCTTCGTTACACCATCTCCGGCGAACAGACCAAGACCGTTGTCCCCAACACATGGAGCGAACTTTTCACACTCGAAGAGCCTTATCCAATCCGCCACGCGGTTTATACGGTGGACGCCCCTGCCGCCCTGCCGCTGGCGCGCATCGAACTTAAGGCCGGGATTCCCGGCACCGTCACCAGCCGGACGGAGAAAAACGGCGACCGCATCCTCTACACGTGGGAAGTGTGTAATGTGCCGAGAATGTTCGATGAGCCCCAAATGCCTGAACGTTATACGGTCGTGCAGCGCCTCCTGCTCAGCACCATCCCCGACTGGGAAACGCTTTCCAAATGGTATTGGGAACTTTCCAAGCCGCGCCTCGACGCCGTCAATCCGGCTATGGAAAGCAAAGTTCGCGAGCTAACGGAAGGGCTGACCAGCCGGCAGAAAAAAATCGAGGCCATTTTCCGCTTCGTCTCACAGGATGTGCGCTATATGGGCATCACCGTCGAAAACGAGGCGCCCGGCTATGAACCGCACGATGTTTCGCTCACGTTCGACAACCGCTACGGAGTCTGCCGCGACAAGGCCGCCCTGCTCGTCGCCATGCTGCGCCTCGCCGGGTTCGATGCCCGCCCCGTCCTGATTTACGTCGGCCCGAAGAAAGATCCGGAAGTTCCTCAGCCGTGGTTCAACCACGCCATCACGGCCGTTCGCAATGATGATGGAACATGGCAGCTGATCGATTCCACCAATGAAAATACGCGCGATATGCTCCCGGCCTATCTTTCCTACCGCAGTTATCTGGTCGCCACGCCGCAGGGCGAAACTCTGCAAACCTCGCCCGTTGTGCCGCCCGAAAAAAATCTGCTCACCATTGATATCGACGCCTCACTCGACGACTCCCGGCTCATCACCGCCAAAGCAGTTCTTTCGCTTAACGGCATCAACGACACCGCCTATCGCGGGCGCCTCGCCGCGCTTAAACCGGAAGAGCGGATGCCTTATTTTGAAGAGCGCCTCAAACAGGCCTGCGGCGGCGCCCGCCTGCTGAAGCTGACCGTCAGCCCCGAAGAAGTCCGCAACACCACCGTACCGCTCTCAGTCACCCTCGATTTTGAAATTGAGAACGCGCTGGCAACCGGACCGGAAAATTCTTTGCTGCAGGTACCGACACTCATCAACCAGTTTGGGCTTTTCGGGCGCGTGATCGGCGAAGGCATTGGTCTGGATAAACGCCGCTATCCGCTCAACACCGGCTTCACCTGCGGCATCGCCGAAACCGTCCGGCTCGACCTCAGCCACAGCGGACTGAGCCCCGCCGCGCTGCCGGCCTACGAAACCATCGACACACCGGAGCTCTACATCACCCGTTCCGTTACAGCGACGAACACCCTGCTCGTCAGCCGCGCCGACATTCTTTTGCGCACGGTCGAGTTCAGCCCCGCACAGTATTTGACGCTCAAACAGAATCTGAAGGCTTCCGAGCGCAATGCCCGCAAGCGGGTGATTCTTGAGCGCGGCGGCTTTCCGGCGAAAGCCGACCTCG
>CAZJBB010000226.1:0-5021 GCA_964543995.1 uncultured Bacteroidales bacterium | reverse complement strand
CTTTTTAGGGAGAGATGGCCGAGTGGTCGAAGGCGCACGCCTGGAAAGTGTGTATCCGCCAAAAGTGGATCATGGGTTCGAATCCCATTCTCTCCGCTGATACGAAACGCAACTTAAAGAAAACCACTGAAATTCAACGATTTAAGTGGTTTTGTTTTTTTAAAGGAATGCAGTTAAATGCATAAAAGTGAATAATAAAAGGATGCAATTCGGTTGCATGAATTTATCTTTAAAAAAAGCCACCTAATTTAAAGGTCATTTTATGAAGTTGTAATTCGCAAGTTACATTTTTTGTAACACATGCGTTATATCTCTGAAATAAAGAAAAGAGGTAAGAAAAAAGTGGCATCTCTTTGATTTTGTTGAATATCCCCTTAATAACTAATAACTCTATAACTTCTCTCAGATTAGAATTTATTGAAAATGTAAACTCCAAAGTAAAAATCTTTAAGTTTGCATATGCTTTCCCTGATACGACAGAATATTGAAAAACAACATTTAATCTCACCCGAACAGCAGGTTTTGGTTGCGGTAAGCGGTGGAGTGGATTCCATTGCCCTTTTTCATTTACTTCGGCTGTCAGGATATCATCTTTCCATTGCCCATTGCAATTTTCAGTTAAGAGGAGAAGAGTCGGAAGGCGACGAAAGTTTTGTTCGTCAATTGGCATCGGAATATCAAGTTCCGTTTTATTTCAAAAGGTTTGAAACCCGGGAGTATGCCATAAACCATCAAGTCTCCATTCAAATGGCAGCCAGGGAATTAAGATTTAATTGGTTCAATGAACTCAAAAGCCGAATGGGTTTTGATAAAATTGCTCTGGGGCATAATTTGAATGACGAAGTGGAAACTTTTTTTATCAATTTGCTCCGTGGTTCCGGCTTAATGGGACTGCACGGCATTTCCTCAGAAAGAGCAGGGTTTATTCGCCCCATGCTTTTTGCTACTCGAGAGCAAATTTTGACTTTCATCTCAGAAAATCAATTTCAGTATAGAGAGGACTCTTCAAATTCAACCCATAAGTATCTAAGAAATAGGCTCCGGAATCAATTGTTTCCTCTATTGGAAGAAATTCATCCGGGTGGATTTCAACAAATCCACTCCAGTATTCAAAAAATAAAAGGGAACAAGGAAGTATACCAACAAACGATTGAATTAGCTAAGAAAAAAATGGTGGTTAGTGATGGAAAATCAACCATTATACTTAAAAAAGACTTACTTCTTTTGTCGCCTTTGGAAACCTATTTGTTCGAATTTATTTACCCCTTTGGGTTTAATGAAACCCAAGTGCATCAAATATTTCAAAGCCTAAATGTTTGTGGAAAGATTTTTTATTCTTCTACCCATCAGCTTCTCATCAATCGTGAAGAAATAATTATCGTTCCTTCTCAAGAAAAACGAAAAGGAACCTTTTATATCGAAGCATCTGAAAAAGAAATTCATGATCCAATTCAACTTTCTATTGAAATTTCTAATATTGATGCGCATTTTACCCTGCCGAAATCAAAAGCCTGGGCATGTTTAGACTTTGAAAAACTCAACTTTCCATTGATTTTAAGAAAATGGGTTCAAGGAGATTATTTTTTCCCTTTAGGAATGCTTAACCCCAAAAAACTATCTGATTTTTTTATCGATCAGAAATTCAATCTTTTTGAAAAAGAAAACACCTGGCTATTATGCTCAGGTGAAGACATTTGTTGGGTTGTGGGATATAGAATTGATAATCGCTATAAAATAACAAGAAAAACCTCAAAAGCTTATATCGTTAAAATACAAGCTTTTGAGTAATTGATTTTTTATTTTCCTCGGTTATCCAAGCTCATAGGTCCTGCACCAAAATAGGCAATCATCAGCGCTCCGCCCATCAAAGAAAGGTTTTTCATAAACCCTGACATTTGCATTTGTTTCATCATTTCGTCGGTTACTGACCAAAAATTATGCATCATGATGGTAACGGGTAATAAAAAAAGGATGATTAGCCATGCACCCCATTTGGCTTTATAACCTAAAATGATGCTTAGCGCACCAATAAATGCTATAATTCCCGATAAAGGTACCATAACCGAGGCCATAGGAACCCCTTGAGTAGTAGCATAAAGTATAGTGCTTTGTGAAAAATGTCCCATAAGGGTCATTAAAAAGATTAATGAGAATAGGATTCTTCCAATTAAAGGTATTGCTTTCATATTTGTAAAATTTAATGATAAGTGTTTTTATCTTAAACAAGACAGTATGCGTTTTGTTTATTAAAATGATGTTTTATTAAAAGTTTTGTGAAGTTTAAGGATGAAAGTTGTTTTAAAAAGAGATCCTTTAACGTTATTTAAATCCTATGATGTTGAGTTTACAGTGAAAAATTGTAGTTTTGAATATTAATTAATACACATGAAAGATTTCAAATTCAGCAAGCGCTTTGGTTCAATAATCTTGGTTTTATTATTCATTAGTAGTTTCATGGCAAACGCTCAAATATTAAAACCGGTTAAATGGGCTTTTTCTTATAAATTAATCACTGCCAACGAAGCCCAAATCATTTTTACGGCTAGCATCGATAACAAATGGCATTTGTATTCGCAATTAGTCCCCGAAAACGGACCGGTTCCCACCAAATTCACTTTCGACAAAAGCAAAGATTATCAGTTGGATGGGAAAGTAAGCGAACCTAAACCCATCTCCGAATTCGATAAGAATTTTGATATGGTGGTAAAATATTTTACCAAGAAAGCCGTCTTTATTCAAAAAGTTAAAATTACCTCCGCAAAAGATTTTGCTTTTAAAGGGAAGCTGGAATATATGTGCTGCGACGATTCCAGATGTTTGCCTCCCGAAGAAATAGAATTCAATATTCCGGTGAAGCTTAATGTATCGGAAAGTAATGTACCTTCTGTAACCCAGCCGGGTGATTCCCTCGCCAAGGATACCGCTTCCAAAGCTGTTGTTAAGGATTCCTCAAAATCAGATACTACACAGGTTAAAAATAATGATTTAAATAAGACTATCGGTCAGGATGATTCCTTGTGGATGTTTTTCCTGTTGGCATTTGGTTGGGGTTTATTGGCCATTTTAACGCCTTGTGTTTTTCCAATGATCCCCATGACCATATCGTTTTTTATGAAAAGCGGGAAAAAAGGAAAGATGCAAGCCATGGTGTATGGATTATCTATTGTTACCATTTATGTGATATTTGGAGTGTTAATTTCGGTGCTATTTGGAGCAGATTTTGGTAATTGGTTGAGTACGCATTGGATTCCCAATGTCTTATTCTTTTTGATTTTTGTAATTTTTGCCGCTTCTTTTTTCGGATATTTTGAAATCACCATGCCGAGTTGGCTGGTTAATAAAAGTGTTCAAAGCGAAGAAAAAGGCGGCATCATTGGCACCATATTTATGGCCTTAACCCTCGTATTGGTTTCCTTTTCCTGTACAGGTCCCATTGTTGGAACAGTAGTGGTTCAAGCCATGGGAGGCGCAGTGATAAAACCGGTTATTGGAATGCTTGGATTTTCCTTGGCTTTTGCCATTCCATTTACCTTGTTTGCGTTTTTCCCACAATGGCTTAATAAAATGCCTAAATCGGGAGGTTGGCTCAACTCGGTAAAAGTGGTGCTTGGTTTTATTGAATTGGCTTTTGCCCTTAAATTTTTAAATGTTCCTGATCAAACCTATCATTGGGGCATTTTAGACCGTGAGGTATATTTGGCATTTTGGATAGTGATTTTTACCCTCATGGGATTTTATCTTATCGGAAAAATCAAATTTCCTCATGATAGCGATATGCCCAACATTAAAAGTTTTCCACGATTGATGTTGGCTATTTTTACCTTTACTTTTGTAGTGTATATGATTCCCGGGCTGTGGGGTGCCCCATTAAAAGCCCTCTCCGGTTGGTTGCCTCCCCCTGAAACTCAGGATTTCGACATTAGCAGCATTGTTAGGGAGGGCAGTGGAGAAAAAACCGTTTCAACCAATAATGCCTGTGAAAAACCTCTCTATGCAGACAAGCTGACTCTTCCTCTGGGGCTTACAGGTTACTTCGACTATGATCAGGCCTTACGTTGTGCCAAACAAACAAAAAAGCCGGTATTTCTCGATTTCACCGGACATGGTTGTACCAATTGCAGGGAAATGGAAAACCGAGTTTGGTCGAACAAAGAAGTTCTCAAGCGACTGCGAGAAAACTTTATTATTGTGGCTCTTTATGTGGATGACAAAGTAATAGAAATGCCGGAAAAAGACTGGTATACTAATAAAGAAGGAAAACAAATCAAACTCTTGGGTAAAAAGAATACTGAAATTCAAACCAAGCAATTCAATGCCAATGCCCAGCCATTTTATGCCATTGTGGATGCCGATGGGAAGCTATTGGTTACACCGAGTTCCTACGACAAAAACATACAGACTTTTATCGATTTTCTTGATAAAGGAACAGAAGCATTTAAAAAAGCATCTTCAAGTAAGTAAAATGATGAGGGAAAATTTTTAATTTTGATTCAATAAACACAATTAAATATCAAATATATGTCAGAAAAAATATCATCACTGGTAGGTCCCGGAGTGGCCACAGGAAAAGAAGTAGAAACCATATTTCGCATTGCTCGTGAAAACAAATTTGCTATACCTGCTGTAAATGTGGTAGGAACGAATTCGGTTAACGGTGTTATGGAAGCTGCAAAAGTGGTAAATTCTCCGGTGATAATTCAATTTTCAAATGGAGGAGCTATATTTTGGGCAGGAAAAGCCCTTTCCAATGCCCAAGAGCAAGCTGCCATTACCGGAGCCATTGCAGGTGCAGAGCATATTCACCGTTTGGCTGCCATGTATGGGATTCCGGTAATCATTCATACCGACCATGCCGCTAAGAAATTGCTTCCTTGGATCGATGGTTTATTGGATGCTGGAGAAAAACACTTCAAAACTTTTGGTAAACCCTTGTATAGTTCTCACATGCTCGATTTATCAGAGGAATCGCTTCAGGAAAATGTTGAAATATGCAAACGTTATCTCGATCGCATGAGCAAAAT
>CAZJBB010000225.1:0-5029 GCA_964543995.1 uncultured Bacteroidales bacterium | reverse complement strand
AAGGTTAGAGAATCTGGAACCACCAACATTGAAAATATCACCTTTAAACTTATCGACTACCATTTTAGCTAGACCCACCAAATGAGTGCTTTTATTGTTAGGATAGGAGCAAGATTTAATTATTTCAAATACTTGGCTTATTTCCGATTGGGCTAAATCCTGAATACTTGGAAAGCGCTCAAAAAAAGCCGGAGTGATCATATTCACTCTTTTGTCGGTACACTGCGCGGAAAGTACCACAGCCACAATCAATTCATAAGGGGTTTTATACAAAAGCTCACTGGAAGCTCCGGGGTTATTTGCTTGAAACCAAGCAAGAACATGATAGTATTTTTCTTCAATAGCGGTCATAAATAAAAGGCCTTATAAAATAAAAAATCACTTACTTTTAAGTTGTAAGTGATTGATTTCTTGTGACTCCGGCAGGATTCAAACCTGCAACCTTCTGATCCGTAGTCAGATGCGCTATTCAGTTACGCTACGGAGCCTTTTAGACTGCAAAGATAAGTAATTTTTAAATTCCAATAATGAAATGAAATATTTTTCTACAATTCAGCGGAAAAAATTAATTTCGCTAAAAAACAATTGCATGGAAAAATCTTGGTCAGATGAAGTAGGCTTTTCAGTTACTTTATGCGATACTGAAGGCAAAATCACCTATATGAATCATACTTCTAAGGAAACATTCCTTAAATATGGAGGAGAGGAATTGCATGGTCAATCATTGTTCGATTGCCATCCTGAACCTGCAGCTTCAAAATTAGCAGAAATGCTAAAATCGGAGGAAATGAACGCTTATACCATTGAAAAAAACGGGAAAAAGAAACTCATTTATCAGACTCCATGGTACGAAAATGGAGTTTATATGGGATTTGCCGAATTATCATTTGTTCTTCCTGAAAATATGCCGCATTTTATCAGAAAAGCATAAAATATATGTCGTATATTTGCATTACAAACAACACAATATTAAAAGATTAACTAATGACTATGAGTCTCTTATATGAAAGGAAATATTCCTTCGGCATCTCAAGCCGTTTCATCCTTATTTGCTTTTTATTTCTTTTTTCAGAAATAGGATATACGCAAAAAACATTTAATGCTCCTGAAAAAAAGCAAGAAGAAGAGAAAAAGCCTACCACCAAAAAAGAAAAGAAAGTAAGGTACAATGCTTGGAGAGCCGGTGGAGGCATTGGTGCACTTTTTAATTCCAGTAATTCTGCTAATTATTTCAATGGAAGTCCTGAAAACGAAAACAACATTCAGTATGTTTTAAATAATTATACTTGGTACAATGAAATTAAAATGGCCTTAGTGAATAAAAACATTATTAATGTAAACGACACCTTTTATGTAGCAGAATACCCTACCAACATGAAGTATAAAACTGCACTCAATCTTTCTGCATTTGCGAGATACACTTTTCAGAAAAATAATGAGTTTTTTATTCAGGTTGGTTATTCAAAAATGGAGGCAGTAGATATATTTACGATTGGGATTACACAACCTAACATACTCACTTTCAAACAAATATACATGTATCCGGTTTGGGGAAGCATGAGTCTCATTAATATAGATGTGGGATACTCGCGAATTCTTGGCAGAAACAAATATGTACAATACTTTATTGAAGAAGGATTCAGCCTAAACAATACCAAGATAAAAGAGTCTAAAATTACGGTAGAAGGAAAAGACTACAGCCTCATTAATATATATGGGAATCAAGTGTATGGTACATCGCCTGATTTACAACAATATACCCTAAATCAAGGAGGACTTGGTTTCGGTTTTTTTGCTGCCGGAGGCGTAAAACTCAACCTTTCTGAGCCGGTTGCTATTGAAGCAGGCTTATGTTTATACTGGAATAAATACAATCTCACTAACTATAAAGATTTTAATGTAAATTACAACGGTTTTGTCAGGCTTTCTTATAAACTTACTTCCGATTTATGAAAGATCTCAAACTAAAAACTCGCACCGCTCGCATTTCTATCATTTCGAACTCCTCTCTAATTGTACTAAAAATACTAAGCGGCTTACTCAGTGGCTCGGTAAGTATTATTTCTGAAGCCATTCACTCTTCATTAGATTTAATTGCAGCCATTATTGCATTTTTCTCAGTTAAAATATCAGGCCAAGCACCTGATTCGAAACATCCATATGGGCATGGGAAATTTGAAAATATTTCGGGTGTCATCGAAGCCTTTTTAATTTTGGTTGCTTCCGGATGGATTATGTACGAAGCAATAAAACGGTTCGGTGTCGAAACAGAAATCGAACATATCGAAGTAGGCATGGCGGTAATGTTTGTCTCCTCATTGGTTAATTTTTTGGTTTCCAGACAATTATATAAGGTAGCAAAGCAAACCGACTCTATTGCTTTAGAAGCTGATGCTTTACATTTAAAAGCGGATGTGTACACTTCAATTGGGGTGGCGGTTGGTTTACTATTAATTATGATTACCAACTTGCATATCATCGACCCTATTATTGCGATTCTGGTTGCCATATTTATTATTAAAGAAGCCATACAATTGCTTATAAAAGCTTATCATCCCTTGCTGGACACCGGGTTGAGTGATAAAGAAATTGCAACAATTCAGGAGAAGATACAATCCAAACTTACCGAAGGGATGAGTTATCATCGTCTTCGTACGCGTAAATCAGGACATATTAAATATGTGGATTTTCATCTTGAAGTTCCCCCTGAATTGTCAGTGAAACAAGCACATGATTTATGTGATCTTATAGAAGCTGACTTAACCCTTGAATTTCCATACTTAGAGGTTGACATTCATACAGAACCTCTATCCAATTGAATATCAATCTGTTTCCTGTATTAAACTACAGAACAATTCTATTAAAGAAGGCTCTGCTAACCCAGCAGTTTCAATTATTTCTGACAAAGCCACCGGATGTAAATTATTGGGATCACATTCATCCGTAATTACTGAAATTGCAGCACAAGGCAAGCCAATATGATTGGCTACAATGACTTCCGGAATGGTTGACATTCCCACAACATCTGCTCCCATATTTCTTAAGTAACGATATTCAGCTCGGGTTTCTAAATTAGGCCCGGGAACAGCCACATAGACACCTTTGTGTAGTTTGATGCCTTTTGTTTTAGCAATCCCTTCTAATTTATTATTTAGAAAGGTATTATAAGGGCAACTCATATCCGGAAATCGAGGCCCCATTTCATCCAGATTTTTCCCTCTCAATGGATTATCCGGTAATTGATTGATATGATCATCCAGTAACATCAAGCTGGCTTTTTTGAATTCAGGATGCAACCCCCCACCTGCATTTGAAATCAATAAATATTTGCTTCCCAATAATTTCATTACCCGAACCGGAAAAGTAACTTCGGTCAAAGAATATCCTTCGTAATAATGAAAACGACCTTGCATGGCCAATATTTGCTTCCCTCCTATTTTTCCGTAAATGAGTTTACCTTTATGCGATTCCACAGTAGAAATCGGAAAATTGGGGATGTTTTCATATTCAAATACCTGCTCTATATCAATTTTATTGACAAAACCACCTAAACCGGTTCCCAATATAACAGAAAAATCAGGAGCTTGCACCCCTCTGCTTTTCAAATAATTCGTTGTTTCTATAAGTTTTTGCATCATAACTATAATATTAAAATAAATGTTCTAAAATCTCCTTTGCCATGCTATAATCTAATTGAATTTGTTTAAAAAACTCCATGAAAACTTTCCAGTCATGTGGCTTTCCAATCAACCCATTTTCAATTATCTGAATCCATTCAAAAGTAAGAAAACTTATATCCAGTTTTATGTTTTCAATGATTCCTTCTTTTACTTTTATCTTAACATGTTGTTTTTCAACATCTAATTCCCAATCATTTAAAAATTCATAAGCCGGTGAATATCCAAAATTCCATTCCCAACTTTTATATCGTTCTTCTGCAATTTTTTCAATTTCAATTATTTGAGCTGAACTTAGGAAATATAAACTATTAGCAGAAGATGCACTTAATACAAAATTCATCAACATTTCAGAAAACGCTTCAATGGCAATTTCATTTTCTAAAAAGTCACAGATATTTCCAACCTTACTTCTTTTCGACAATACCCCATGATGAAAATACTTTTCGATATTTGAAGATACAGCACGATCAAGATTTAGTAAATTTGCGTTAAACAATAAGGTTCCATGATGCAGCACACTGTTTTGGTTTAAATGTTCTGCAACCCCGGAAATCTTTAAACCGCTAATTTCAATACTATTTCTATGATTCCATTCGGCGCTCAGCCCAAAAGAATTTAAAAAACTGATAATGATGCTGTTATAATATTTAAAATTGACCTGTGCCGATTCTTTTTTTCTCGAAATGAATCCATAATTCAAATTACCCAAATCATGATACACCGTTCCTCCACCTGAAATTCGTCGGTATATATATATATTTCTATCAAATATGTATGGAATATTACACTCTGCATTGGCTATTTGATGTTTCCCTATGATAACTGAGGGCTCATTTTGATAAATGAGGAAAACATCTTCTTTTGTTTTATTAAATAGGTATTCTTCCAATGCCAAGTTGAAAGAAGGAGAAGTGCTAATTGATTTTATACAAAGCATACTGAATTTTGGCAAAAGTAATAAAAAGGGATTAGCTGATTTTCGTGAGCATTCATTCAATTTTAATATTTTAGGGTATTTAACATAAATAATCTAAAATATATTCCATAAAAAACAGACATTTCGATTTTTACTATATTTTTGGAGAAAATTAATTAAACCTAAATATGAAAAAAATCATCCTTTCTTTAGTAACTATAAGCTTTTTTGTTACTGTTGTTAAATCCCAAATCCCTAATTTCAGTTTTGAAAACTGGACTGCAGTGGGGGCTTATTCCAATCCAGACCAATGGGGCACTATGAACAATACCAGTACTGCTGTTAGTGTTTATACTGCAGAAAAGGGCACTCCAGGTAACCCCGGAAGCTATTATTTGAAACTTACGTCAAAAACCACTTCTTCAGGCGTTTT
>CAZJBB010000224.1:0-5100 GCA_964543995.1 uncultured Bacteroidales bacterium | reverse complement strand
AAATCATTTTCTGAACAAAATGCAAATTCTCATTTAATGGCAATTTCAAGTGTTTAAACATTTGGTAAGCAATGCTGGCTCCAACTACTTCATGTCCGTGGAAAGTCCAACCTTGATTTGGAATAAATTTTTTGGTGATTGGTTTTGCAATGTCATGCAAAAGCGCGGCCCAACGAAGCCATAAATTCTTGGAGCGCTTCGAAACGTTATCCAACACTTCTAAAGTGTGGTAAAAATTATCCTTATGAGCTTTTTTATCAATCACATCCACACCTTTCAAATCAAAAAGCTGTGGAAGAATTTCTTTCAGCAAACCGGATACTTCCATTAATTTGAAACCATAAGATGGAGTATCAGAAAGAATCATTTTATTAATTTCATCCATAATTCTTTCGATAGAAACAATTTTCAATCGATGAAGATTTTGAGAAATAGCTGCAAATGTTTCACTATCAATATCGAATTTTAACTGACTTGCAAAACGCACTGCCCTTATCATTCTTAATGGATCGTCAGAAAAAGTTAATTCAGGGCCGACAGGTGTTTTAATCGTTTTGTTATGAATATCTTGTAAGCCGTCAAAGGGATCGACTAAAACACCGTAATCTTTCTCATTCAGGCTGATACTAAGTGAATTAATCGTAAAATCTCTCCTGAGTTGATCGTCTTTTAAGGTACCGGGTAATACGGTGGGTTTTCTGGATTCAATTTGGTAGGACTCTTTTCTTGCCCCAACAAATTCAATTTGCATTCCTTGATACCTAAGCATGGCGGTACCGAAATTCTTAAAAACCACCACTTCTGTTTGATTCCCAATTTTTGCTGCAACTGATTGAGCAAAAGTCGGCCCATCGCCTAATACCACAATGTCAATGTCGGTGGTTGGCCGTTTCATAATTAAATCTCTTACAAACCCTCCAATAACCCATGACTCGACTCCGGTTTCAATGGAAGTTTGTTTAATAATATTAAATATTGGTATATCCAGTTTGAATTTCAAGGCGTTTTTGTTGGTTGAGTTTCTGAAATAACACGAAAAATATCAAGCTTATCCAAAGGTCTTTTTTCTATTTGCCAATTGAAGTTTTTTAACTTCAACTCCTTGGGTGAAAGTTCTTTGTTCTTATATAAAGTGGCTTCAGGCTTATCATAAAAAATGATGGATCTGACCTTGCTTTCTGATAGAAAAATACTCATATTGGTTGCAATAGCTTTGTTAACCCCAATTTTGTCTCCTTTGTCTTCATTCGCATAATAAATTGATTCAGCATTGCCAAAGACATTGATTTTGAATAATTTATTGTTTTTAAAAAAACCATGCATGTTTTTCCCTTTCAACTGGTTAAACTCAACGCTGTCGCCCAAAGAAATTATAAAGGAAGATGAGAACAATTTCATTTGATCAACTTGTTTGTTTCTAAAATAGATGCAAATGGTATCGGCCGTCAATTGATTTTGCTCTGCCCAAATGGAAGGCGCATTATACATGGTAATCATGGTATCTAAAGCGTTATATACCAGGGAGTCACATAAACCTTGAAGGTCTTTACTATAAAAGCGAGTATGGTTATAAGCAAACATATTTCGAGTGGTTTGCTGTGAATCAAATTCAACAGTTAAAATGTCGGCATGGAGAAACAGGGAATCCGAACCCTTAACCATTGTGGCAACTGCACTATCGGTGACAAAAGAAAGTTTTCCTTCCCCATTGTATTCACCATAATTACCAGTTAAAGTGACGTTTTGAATACTATCATAAATAAGTACATTCTTATATGATTTTCCAAAATGCTTGACTCTGTCATAATAGAAACTATCCGCTTCTAAATATTGATTCTGATTTTTTAAATGAGAATGCAAACTAAAGCTTGCAATATCGGTTTTTGTATTATACCAACCATTTTCACAATAAATGGTGTTTTCTTTTGAAATGATATTTGTTGGTCCAAAAAAATAAGCAATTTCAGTAGCCGTATTAAATAATAAAGTGTCAGAGTATATATTATACTGTGGATTAATAAGCACAACATCCTCTTTAAAGAAGAAGTTTTTGTCTTTTGTATAATAATATCCCTTTTTGCTTGTCAAGGTGTTTTCTTTATCAACAATTTTCCCACCTTGATTGTAATTGGCCACGTCTGTTTTACGATCATAAAATAACTTATTAGTAGTAAGAACCGTTTGTTTGTCAACCAATTTAACGTTATTCAGTAATTCTGCGGTCCTGTTATCCCCGTTATATGTAAGCAATTCACTATAAATATCCAGAGTATCACTCACTTTAATGTGCACGTTTCCAAAAGCATCGATTGCATTTCTATTGGTGTAAAACCAGGCGCTATCGCAGTATAAAAATGAACCGTCATGCTCAAAAACTACGTCTCCAAGTGCCCTTTGTGCATCTGCTGCAATTTGCTTGTCAAATTCAATCGTTCTTGCTTTTACGAATTTTATTTGACGTTTTTGTTGCCCAAAAGCAGTGATAAAACAAAAGTTAATAATAACGATAAGGAAAACTTTATAATTCATAGTATTTAATTGCCGCAAAATTAAGAGAATTTATTCGGTTTTCATGTTTTAAGATTTAATAACATTGTTCTATCCCATTCGTTTTATTAATTTACATTTGTTCATAATTTTCAACAGATGAGTTATATTTGGAAAATCTATCTTGTTTTGATGTTTTTAATAATTGTGTCCTTTAAAATCGGAAAAGCACAATACGTAACAAGAATTCCGGAGTACTTAGTTAAGATTGACACCAATGATTTTATTGGCTCAAGCTCAAATCCGACAACTTACGAAATTGGAGGTGGGAATAATTACCCAATAATTAAAAAAGCTGATTTCATCGTTGAAAATAAAAAAGAATTGCTTGAAGCTTTAAAGAAAGCAAGATCAGGTCAAGTGGTTTTAATAAAAGACCATTCACTTATTGACCTTTCCGGTGAAGAAAGCATCATCGTGCCCGCAGGGGTAACTGTTGCGGGCAATAGAGGTTATAAAGGCGAAAAAGGTCCAATGCTTTTCAGTAATGAAATGAAAACGGCCCCATTATTTAAAACGGGAGGGGAAGGGGTTCGATTTACAGGTCTTATCATTGCCGGCCCTGATACCAATAAAAGAACTGAAGAATTGATAAAACTTGCTGAAGAGCATAATTATTACAAAATTCCATTTTCCAGGGGAATCCAATCGGAATATGGGTACCTTGAAGTGGATAATTGCGAACTTTACGGTTGGAGCCATGCAGCTATTTTAATTCAAACCTTCACTAAAAATAAAATTGATCATAATTTTATTCACCATTGCTATATTCATCATAATCAAAGAAGAGGCTTAGGATATGGTATATGCTTGGATAATGCCACTGCCTTGATTGAAGCGAATATTTTTGACTATAACAGGCATAGTATTGCCGGCACAGGGCGTATTGAAACCAGTTATGAAGCATGCTATAATCTTGTCTTAGAAAATGCTAACGGACATGCATTTGACATGCATGGGGGCGCCGACCGAAAGGAAAAAAACACCATTGCTGGAAGTTATATCTACATACATCACAATGATTTCAAATTAAAAAGCAACCCTTCGTTTTTAATAAGAGGTGTCCCATTTGAGAAAGCTGTTATTTATAACAATGCATTTTCTTTTGAAATCGATGATAAGAATGTTCTATTAGAAACATATCGAAATTATGGGCGGGTTTTTTTATACAAAAACCTATTTAGGGCGCAGAAGTTTTTGAAAAAATGAGCGATAGAATTCCTATTTAAAGCGGAAAAAAAGTTAAACACCGACTTAGAATATTGAGGTTTCAGTTATTAACGGAGAGACATCACTTTTTGGAGACCATTAAGCTCGAATTAAATTTCTTATCGGAGAGTTTTTTAGTAAAATAAGCAAACCCAAGAGTTACTAAAAATGCAAAAATGATTCTGATAACTAAAACCCCACTCCAGTGACCTCCTAAGGACATCACTAAAATGGTGTCTTCAAATAAGCTGTGGCACAGCCCAAGCAATAACATTACATGGAAAACATCCCGATTGCTAACATTCGATTTTTGAGACTCTTTAACAATCATAGCACCCCCGTATGAAATCCCCAGCGTTAATCCAATGATGGTTATGGGGATGGCATTTTCTCCGATGCCAATGATTTTCAATGGTTTGGATAATACTTTTTTCATTAGGTCAATCAAACCCACACTTTTTAGAATTTTCACCAATAATACCAATGAAAGTATCATGAGGAAAATGAAACTGTAATTTTTTAGTTGACTTAACGTCCATTCCAATAAAGTTTCAGGAGTATGAACTACCAACTTACTTGCAAATGATTCCACTTTTGACTGCAGCAGACCGAAACCGGAATAAAAAAGATGTAGAATAATTCCAATAAGTAAACCAAATCCAAACCGAATGGCAAACATGACCGGCAATTTGATACCTGACTTTCGGGCAATGACCAATTCAATTAAAAAGGTATGGGCAACCAGCATCATGGTGGTCAGAACTGTAATTTGCGCAATACTTAATGTGGCGGTTTGAGGTATGGAAAGCATGGCAATGATGCCTCCATATAAATTAGACAACATGCCTGATGCCCAAACGATACCCATTTCTCCGGGCAAACCGGTTAATTCCATCAAAGGAGAAAGCGCAATGCCAATATAGTATATAATTCCGGTTACTTGAATGATTTTCACAAAGATGGATACAGGAATCATGATTTTAAAGAGCATCAAACTCATTTGTGAGCCCTCTAAAAAGGTTTCTTTTAGGATTTCTTTAATTTTATTCACCAATGCTTATTTAAACTTTATCCTTCCGATTTGTCCAATTCTATTCATTATCCATTGCTGATGTTTCAGCAGACGAGGGGAAGGTTTCAATAAATGAAACAAGCGAGGGTTAGGCAAAATGGAAGCAATTCCTGCAGCTTCAGAAACAGAAAGTGTTGCAGCAGGCTTTTTATAATAAAATTGGGCAGCTTGCTCTGCACCATAAATTCCGTCGCTCATTTCAATAATATTCAAATATAGCTCTATAATCCTTTTTTTGCTCCAAAGGAGTTCGATTAAAAAAGTAAAGTAGG
>CAZJBB010000223.1:0-5122 GCA_964543995.1 uncultured Bacteroidales bacterium | reverse complement strand
ATAGCTTCAGGTGACTGGAGTTCAGACGTGTGCTCTTCCGATCTAGGTGATTTTAATGCTGTCATTTCTTAGATTCCACGAATTTTCAATGAATCCTGAATATCGATTGGTTTCTATAATATTTTTAGCTTTTACTACATTTTGAAGCAAGAGCGGATAATCGGGTTGAAGAGCAGGATTGGTGTAACCTGCGGAATCGGAATAATGGGGTAAACTATAATCCGCAGAATCAATCATTTTCCATTCACTCATCTTATCGTCGAAGGATTCTTTTTGGTATTTAATTCCCCATAGCAAATGGCTTTTTTTGAATTCATAATCACCCCGTTGTTCTATGTTAAAAACGCTGGCATTCAGATTATTGCGTGCGTGATTTAAAAAAGTGCCTACCCCTAAATTATATGCAGGCTGTGAAAAAGTTGAAGAACCAAAATCGACTTCCAATTGATCGAGCCAATATTGTCCTTGAATATCATAAGTTTCACTCTCTTGGGAGTTGAAGTACGAGGCAATAAGCTTTAATTTGAAATTCTTCTTTAGTTGATAATTGGCTGATATTGCACCAAATCCGGTAACAAATTGATCCAATTCCTGTCCGTCGAAATATATTTTCAGCCTTTTGGCATCGTTAAAGGTGCCAAAATCAGTTTGGCGGGTTTGAGGAATCAGGGTGTAAGAGTTTTGTGCATAATTCCCTAAAAAGTCTATATTAAATTTCTCAGTCAGGTCGTAACTTAAATAAACTTGACCGTCGAGGAAAGATTGCTTGTGCTCCCCTTTGGTATCCAGCGATTTTAGAATATAAGAATTCGTTTTTTGCCTGATACCAATTAAATACATGAATCTTTTGCTTTTAGAACATCCTTCCAAGTGCCCCGAAATGCCTAATAATGAAGCAGATATTGAACCGCCAAAACCATTCGGCTTTTTGTATTTAATGTCCAAAACTGAAGATAATTTGTCTCCATATTTACTTTCGAATCCACCCGAAGAAAATTGAATAGACGACACTAAATCGGAGTTTACAAAACTTAAACCTTCTTGCTCTCCTGACCTCACTAACAAAGGTCTGTAAATCTCAATATCATTAACATATACTAGATTCTCATCGAAGTTCCCGCCCCTGACGTTATACTGGGAACTGAGTTCATTGTTCGAACTTACTCCCATACCGGTGCGCTTAATCAATTCTTCAACTCCGTTACCGGAAGCGGTGGGTATTGAGGTTGCTGATTTAGGGTCTATTTTTGTAAACCCTTGGTTGGTTAAAATTTTGTCTTGAAACTCAAAAGTAGGGAAAATGGTACTCGCAAGTTGCAATGTTTGATTGATTTGTTTTCTTTCACCCGGTAATAAAGTGAGTTTTACACTTTTCGTTTTATAACCAATAAATGAATAATATATAGTGATTTCTTTTCCGGATGGACAAATAATTTCATAATAACCATTCTTTTTGCTGAGCGTACCTTGCTGAGTTCCTCCAATAGTAATGCTCAACATCTCCAATTCTTTTCCATCTTCATCTTTAAGATTCCCATAGACAGTAGCGGTGTTTTGAGCTAAGGTTACGGTAGAAAACAATACTAAACCAATGAGGAATAATGAATGCAAAACCTGTTTTCCAATACGTGATTCAATAATAAACTTAGGGATATCAATCTGCATTAAAGCTCAATTTTAAAAGTGGCGAATTTACAATTTTATTTATTATCTTTATTAGAGAAGTCGCCATTCCCAAGAGCCTTGAAAAAAGCTGCCCAGGCAAAGGGGTTCAAAAGTGGGTTAGGTTGTATCTGTCCATTGTAATAAAGACGGTCAGTTTGCTTTTGGATATAGTTATTATAATTTGCGGCAGCGTCCATCTTAAAATTCATATAGTTGAATTTATTTTGTAACACAGCTAAGTTCTTTTTTGCAATTTCAACCTGATCGGGGGGAAGTTGAATTTCTACAAATACTTTTTTAAATTGTTCCACACTCGGCCAGGGGTAAATTACCGTTTCTTTTAACATAATGGTATCTTTCACCATACGGACAAAAACCGCATAACGCGTTGAATTTAAGGTGTCTGGAATTTTAATATACGCCTTTTTATAGCCGAGTGCTGAAACTAAAACTTGTTCGTTTTTGCGAACCACTATAGAAAAAAAACCCATATAATCAGTACTCGTTCCCCTTCGGGTGTTTTTTACAGTGATATTTGCTAATTGAATGGGCGTCATGGAAGTGTCAGAAAGTACAATTCCGGAAAGTTGAATTACTTCATTTTCATTGGATTGGGAAAATGCTGAAAAGCAAAGACAAAAGAAGAATCCAATAAAGATGTAGTTTTTATAATTCATGAAACAAAGATAACTCGAAGTGGCAAATTAACGATAAAAGAAAGCAATTATTGTTTGTGTTCTGAGCTATCATCAGGATTATTCATCGAGAAAACTTTTTTAACAGATTTACTGATTTTATTAAATCGATCGATGTTTTCTTGAATGGGAGATACTTCAAGCCCGTCGAGTCTTTTTGTGAACGAAGTTGTTTTACCCTGCAATTGTTCAGGGTATATGATGATGAAATCAGATTTTTCTAGGAATTTGTACGACTGGCGTGGTAAATTATCAATAGCGGAATTATAAGAAATGCTTCTTTGTCTTGCGGAAACAAAAACCACCAGGTCTTCTTCGGAAGTCGTAGTGATGGCATCGGCAATTTTTTGCTTAACATCCCATGGGTTAAAATGAATGGGATGAATGCTTTTTATTTCATCTTTAATTCGCAGTAAGGTGTTTTCGGTGGAATAAAAGTGAATGGATGCGCCAATATTATTCGATAATTGGTTTAAAGTGGAGACCCATTGACTAAATCCTGTTTCAGTTTCTGCATTGGGTGATACCCATGTGTAAATACGCTTTTTTTTATGAATAGACTTCAAAATATGGGGAATGACCACCATTTTTTCGTTTTTACTTAATATTTTGTCTAAAATGGATCCGAAAAAGAGCTTAGAAGATAAATTTCGACCCGTCCAACCTATAATGATAGTTGAAATTAACAGCTCTTTAATGGCACGATTAATCCCATCAGCAATATTGATATCAACTCGGGTAACGACTTGAAATTTAATGTCACCTGCAGATGCTTGACGTATGGCATTTTGTATGACTTGGTCGCTTGAAATTATTTTCTTTGGTAAATCTTCATCATCCAATAAAACCGAAAGCGGATACAAGGGTTCTTTTGAGTTTTTATCTTTTATCAGCATTGCAAAACCAATTAATGGGTCTATGGTAGAGGGGTTAGAAACCGGTACCAAGATTCTTTCAGGGGCTTTTGCATGTGTTTTGTTTTTCTGCCCTTCGAAAATAGCTAACTTTCTTCCTTCAATTTCGGTGATAAATGAACTCACTAAACAGGAAACCAAAATAATTAAAATGGATCCATTCAAAATATAATCGTTGATCAAATGAACCCTATAACCAACAATTACCACAGCTAAAATTGCTGCAGCATGTGCACTGCTTAATCCAAAAATCACATTTCTTTCGATTTTCGAATATCTAAATACCTTCTGAGTTAGATAGGCAGCAATGTATTTCGTAATTAAGGCGACTCCAATTAAAATTCCTGAATAGTACAGCGCTTCGGTTCCATCCAATAAAACATCCAGGTTAATGATCATTCCGACGCTAATCAGAAAAATAGGTATAAATAAAGTATTCCCGATAAAAACAACCCGATTCATGAGTACAGATCCCTCAGGAATAAATTTATTTAAGGCTAAACCGGCTAAGAATGCCCCAATGATGGGTTCGATTCCTGCAAGCTTGGCCATGTATGACATCAAAAACAAGGTTGATAACACAAAAATAAACTGTGAAGAGGCATCGAAATGGAAATACCGAAAAAACCACCTACTTACTTTAGGCACCACCCATAAAGCAATAAAGCCAAATACAATTAAAGACATCAGCATGAAAAGCCAGTACCAAGCATCCAAAGACTTCTCAGCAATGTGAGTGACTATAGTCAACACAATGAGAACCGCTGTGTCAGTAATTAAAGTTCCGCCAATGGTTATGGTAACCGCTTCATTTCGGATAATCCCTAACTTACTGGCAATAGGGTAGGATAATAAGGTGTGAGTAGAAAATAAACTCCCAATTAAAACGGATGAAAGAAAACTGAAATGAAACAGATAAAAAGAAACGAGGAATCCTATTACAATGGGAATAATAAAAGTAAATGCGCCAAAAACAATGCTTTTATGCCTGGTTCGTTTGAACTCAAGTAAATCCATTTCCAGCCCGGCCAAAAACATGATATATAATAATCCAATTTTCCCGAAAAGTTCAATGCTCATGTCATTCCTTACCAGAAAAAATCCATTGGGTCCAATAAAAATTCCGGCGATAATGAGTCCGATGATACCGGGAATTCTGAATTTTCTAAGAATTATAGGAGAAAACAATACGATTAACAACAGTACACAGAAAATCAGGATAGGATCGTTAAAAGGAAGTGTAATTTGAGAGAAAAACTTCATTTTTTAAAATATTGGCAAAAGTATAGCAAATAATTCAATCATTCAATGCTTGGATGAGAATATTGTAAGAAATTACAATTCGGTAATATTATTTCTTAAGGGTTGATGTATAAATGTTATTTTTGCTTTGAAAAATAATAATCATTAAACTCAATTCAATATGCTAAAAAATCACCCCAAAGGATTGTTGGTAGCTTTCTTTACCAATATGGGAGAACGTTTCGGGTTCTACACCATGATGGCTATTTTGGTCATGTTTCTCCAAGCCAGATATGGCCTCGATGCCGAATCGGCAGGCTCTTATTATTCATGGTTCTATTTCGCTATTTATGCTTTAGCCCTTATTGGAGGGATGCTTGCCGATTGGACAAAACAGTATAAAACTGTAATTTTTGTCGGTCAACTTATCATGTTTGCAGGATATTGCATTATTGCTGTTCCCGGATCAGAATTATGGGTTTCAATCTCTGCATTATTTGTGATTGCATTAGGTAATGGGTTATTTAAAGGAAACCTTCAGGCAGTTGTGGGACAGATGTATGACAACGATAACTCTACAGTACCCATTGAACAGTGCGAGAATGA
>CAZJBB010000222.1:0-5143 GCA_964543995.1 uncultured Bacteroidales bacterium | reverse complement strand
AAAGGACCTGGAGATACCACCTTATGCGGCAGCAGCAAGAGCAAAGGATTTTTCCAAACTTCCTCCTACTATAACTTTTGTGGGAGACCTTGATGTCTTTCGGGATGAAACAATAGAATATGTCGATCGGTTGAAAAAAGCCGGTATTCCTATTGAATTTGAATTATTTAAAGGGTGTTTTCACGCTTTTGATGTTGTTACACCGGAGGCAAAAATAAGCAAGGATGCCTGGTCTTTTTTGCTTAGAGCGTATAGGGATTATATGGATCAATATATCAATAGTACCAACTGAGTTATCTATAAATATTAATCATATTAATTGAAAAAATAAAATGAAACTTTATAAAATTCTATTTATTCTTTTTATGCTCTTTACTATGCATCCACTCACCTCGCTGGGACAAATTTCTCTAACCATCGAAATAAGTGAACTGCGGAATAATAACGGACAAATATTGTTAGCGTTTACCAATGAAAAGGGGGAAAAGATTACAGGAATTGCTCAAAGCATAGCAGATAATAAATGTGTTATTGTTATCAATGACTTAAAGCAGGGTAAATATGCATTTAAATACTTTCATGATGAGAACAAAAATGAGACTTTAGACCTGAGTTGGATAAAGATCCCAAAAGAAGGATTTGGCTTTTCGAATAATGCAAAAGGAACTTTTGGTCCTCCTTCATTTGGAAAGACGATTTTTGAAATTACAGAGAATACTACCGTTAAATGTACTCCTATTTATATGAAATTATAACTTTAAAAGTGTATGGAAATTATTAATTCGAATGAACAGGATTTTTTACAAGAAACAATAACCAAAATCGATACTGTAAGAGAATTATGGTCAAGAACTTACAATACAGAAGGAAAACCCGACTGGACCCATATTCTCCCTTATTACGCTACCAATATCTATTTCAGGGATTCTATTCAGGAAATACGTGGTATCGCAGATTTTACAGCAATGACCGAACGCCTGACAAAGCGCTCAAAAGATTTAAAAATGAATATTGTCACGGCTGTTATGGAGGCGAATATCATATTTATAGAATGGGAAATGACACTTAGCTTTAAAAAATACCCTAGTTCTATATTGTATGGATCAAGTAGACTGACTTTAACCAATGATGGGAAAATAATCGAGCAAAGAGATTATTATGATTTGTGGGGTGATATTTTTGATAATATCCCAAGATTTGGCAAAGCTTATCGAAAGTTTATGAAACTAAAGTTTGGCTAAACCGTTTCTAAACAGATAGTCATTGAATTATCTTACAATTTTTTAATTAATAATCATAACATATGAAAACTATACTTTATACCTCAGCATTCCTGGTTCTTTTTTTAAACAGTTCCTTATTTGCTCAAACTGGTGTTCGTTTTGGCGTAAAAGGTGGGTACAGTTTGTCAACACAATATGGAATTACTGTGCCGGACATTCCCTATACAGTGAAAACGCATTGGAGGAGTGGCGTCGCAGGTGGCGTTTTTGCTTATTTTCCCGTAACTGAATCATTTGGAATACAGCAGGAACTTCTCTATGTCACAAAAGGTTCCAGCCAGGATATTTCAATGAATGAACAGCCGGTAAAAACCAATACGAAATACAATCTGAATTATTTTGAAATGCCCTTTGTTTTTCGTTACACCTTTGCAAAATTAGGGAATGTCAAAATTTATGGGAGTAGTGGAATTGCCCTTTCCATTTTACTGAACGGTGATTCCAAATTAAATGGTACAATTGATATGGGAGGTACACTTGTCCCCTTTTCGGAGTCGACCAAAATGGAAGGTGTTGACATCTTTGATTATGGATTTCTTTACGGTGCAGGTGTGGACTTCAACCTTTTTAATAAAAAGTGTTTTTTTGATTATCGCTTTAATATCGGATGGAACACCTTGAATATGCCAACTTCAAAAGGACAGGCTCCTGCGCCATTAAGGAATCAGGATTATATTTTTTCTTTGGGGATATTTATTTAGTAGATTAGGGCTGTATCTTGGCAGAGATTAGTTTGTTAAATGGTAAATGACAATAAGTGAATGAAAAATAAGAAGTTCTTTAAATATTTTAAGGAATATGAATGGTCTAACATCTTTGCAATGGTTAGAAATAATCGGTTAGATCCTAAAATATGCACCGACGATTTTAAAAATAAACTTGTTGTAATAACTGGAGCTACCTCCGGAATTGGGTACCATACAGCCCGAAAATATGCTGCTCAAGGGGCAAACATACTTTGCATCAATCGCAATATTCAAAAATCAGAAGCACTTTGCCTGGAAATCGAGTCCGATTTTGGTGTAAAATGCGATTTCAGGATTGCAGATTTAAGCAATCTTATAGACATTTATCGCATTGCTGATGAACTATTAAACTATACTTCTGCAATTGATGTGCTGATACATAATGCTGGTGTTTATCTTACTAAAAGAGAATTAACTTCCGACGGGATTGAAAAGGTTTTTGTAGTTCACTATCTGTCTTCCTTCATTATCAATTATCTGTTAATGGATAAGCTAAAATCGGAAGGGAAAGCAAAAATTATTATGGTTGGTTCTGAAGGCCATCGTTTTGCAGCCTGGGGATTAAAACTTGATGATTTGAATTGGGAAAAACGCAGTTATTCAGGTTTAAAAAGCTATGGTTCTGCAAAATTGGCACAACTTTTATCCATGATTGTTTTTGATGAACATTTTAAAAACTCAGGGGTAACCATTAATACAATGCATCCGGGAGCTGTAAAGACTGAAACAGGACAGGAAAATGGAATTGTTTACCGTTGGTTTAAAAGGAATTTTCTGGATAGAACATTAAAGTCGCCCCTAATCTCGGCTGAAGCATTGTATTATCTCGGTGTTTCCAAAGAAATAGAAACTGTTAGTGGCAAATTTTTTAATTTAACTTCTGAAGAAGAACCTGCACCACCTGCGCTCGACAAAGAGGTAGCCTACGAACTTTGGCAGAAAACCCTGGAATTGTCACGATTGCAGGGGTATAAAGGGAACGATTAACCGAAATGTTTATTTGATATTTATGGAAGAACAGAAAATAACTGATCATACTTACGATACCATTGTTGTTGGAGGTGGCATAGCCGGTTTAACTTCAGCAGTTTACCTGGCACGTGCAGGACAAAAAGTGTTACTTGTTGAGAAAAATAAGGAATTTGGAGGTTTGGTTAATTCGTTTACACGTGATGGCTTTCATTTCGAAGCCGGAGTAAGGGCACTGGAAGATGCCGGAATTATTTTTCCCATGTTGAAGGAGTTAGGCATCGAACTCGAAGTTGTTAAAAGCCATGTTTCTGTTGGGATAGAGCACGAAATTGTTAATATAGAGACCATTAACGACTTGCAAAAATACCGGGAACTCCTGGTAAAATTATTTCCTGAAAGTGAAAGTGAAATCGATCATGTTCTTAAAATCATTCGAAAAATAATGAAACACATGGAAGTGCTCTATGGCATAGAGAATCCTGCGTTTAAAGATTTGAAAAATGACAGAGATTATTTGTTCAAAAAACTATTACCCTGGTTGCCAAGATTCCTGTTCACAGTAGGAAAGATAAATCGGATGAATATGCCGGTTGAGGATTATTTAAAAGCAATTATTAAAAATCCTTCACTCAGGGATGTTATTGCTCAGCATTTCTTCAAAAACACCCCCTCTTTTTTCGCATTGAGTTATTTTTCCTTGTACCTGGATTATTTTTATCCCAAAGGTGGGGTGGGAAAACTATCGGAAGCATTGAAAGACAAAATTTTAGAATTAGGTGGAGAATTATTTCCTAAAACCTTAATCGTTGAGGTAAATGCCGGTGAATCTCTTCTTCGGGATAACAACAATGTCATTTATAAATATAACAATCTCATTTGGGCCGCTGATTTAAAAACGCTTTACAAAATAGCATCAACAGAAGGTTTGACCCCCAAAATCAAATCAAAATTTGAAGAAACAAAAATCAAAATGCTGCAGAATCGAGGCAGTGATTCTGTTTTTTCTTTATTTCTTGAAGTTGATGAACCACTCGATAGTTTCAGGAAAATTGCCAATGGACATTTCTTTTATACCCCATCTAAAACTGGTTTGGGTGAGACTCACCGAAAGGAACTTGATGAACTGTTAAGTAATTTTGAGAAAATCAATAAAGAACAAATCATGATCTGGCTGGACAAATTTACTAAATTAAATACCTACGAGATTTCAATACCCGGCCTTAAAGATCCCGGGTTGGTTCCTCCGGGCAAAACCGGAATGATAATTAGCTTTCTTGCCGAATATGAATTGTTTAAAGCAATAAAAAAGGCAGGTTGGCTTAATGAGTTTATTTTGGAATTTGAGAATCGTATGATAAGTGTTATCTCCAATTCTGTTTACCCGATGTTAAAAGATAAGATTATTTCACGCTTTTCTTTTACACCCTTAAGTATCGAAAATAGAGTAGGCAGTTCAGAAGGTGCAATTGTAGGCTGGTCCTTCCAAAAGTCAATGCCGGTTGTAAATAAAATTCAATTTTCAGATCGTTCCGTGCTGACTCCAGTACCTTCAATTTATCAGGCAGGACAATGGGCGTATAGTCCTACAGGTGTTCCAATGTCAATACTTACCGGTAAATTGGCAGCTGATAGAATTATTAAAAAGACGAAAAAGTAGTCTTTTTACCGGAATTGATGTGGGTGTTTCACCTGTGTTGAATTGGAAATAATCGGAATTTTGCATCTACAATGGATATTGAATCCCGACTTAGTGATTAAAATGTAACTAATAGATATAGAGCAACTAAAAAAAAACAACCAACCAGATAATCTTTGTCCTGATATTGACCTTTTTGATCAACCTGAACACAACCTTATCATTATCAGTAAGGATTGTGGGCATCAGGACCGGAAGGATTGCGGTTTCGTTCACTTTGTTCAACATCCTCGTATTGATCTCAAGTTATTTTGAATTATTTTTGTATATTTGAAATTTTCATCCTTGCACGTTGTTAATAATTAAGACCATGATAGACTATAGAAAAATAATTACCATGGAACCTGGCAAACGAAGTGGAAAACCTTGTATCCGTGGTTTAAGGATCACGGTTTCTGATGTTTTTGGCTGGTTGGCATCTGGCATGACCCAGGAAGAAATCCTGG
>CAZJBB010000221.1:0-5166 GCA_964543995.1 uncultured Bacteroidales bacterium | reverse complement strand
CATCTTTTTTCCCTACGTTCTCGCGAAGAGAACCGCTCATAGATACTGTTTTCATGTGTAAAATGTTTGATGAATAAATATAGATTAAAAAAAATTACATGGGAGTGAAGTCGTAATGCTGACTTATGGATTCGTAATTGTTCACCCTTTTGATGACATCGGCAAAAATATCGGCGGTAGAAAGCACTTTTATTTTTGGACAATCTTGGGGCAAAGGAATGGTATCGGTTACAAATAATTCTAGCAATTGAGAATCCATGATTCGGTCGATAGCCGTTCCGGAAAGGATGGGATGGGTACAAAATGCCCTGACGGAATTTGCGCCTTCGTTCATCATCATATCAGCGGCCTTGGTAAGGGTACCGGCAGTGTCAATGATATCATCTACCATAACCACATCTTTCCCTTTAACATCACCAATTACCGTCATACGTTCCACTACATTGGCTTTAGCTCTTTGTTTGTAGCAAATAACCAAATCCGTATTCAGAAACTTGGCATAGGCTGCAGCCCTGCGTGCGCCACCCGTATCGGGAGCCGACATGCAAAGGTTGGGCAAATTCATCTTTTTAAGATGAGGCACAAATATGGAGGAGGCGTATAAGTGATCGAAGGGGACGTTGAAGAAGCCTTGAATTTGGTCGGCGTGTAAGTCCATGGTAATGATTCTATCGACTCCCACTGCGGAGAGTAAATCGGCTACCAGCTTGGCACCTATAGAAACGCGGGGTTTATCCTTACGGTCCTGACGGGCATAACCGAAATACGGAATTACGGCGATGATGTGTCGGGCAGAGGCTCTTTTGGCGGCATCAATCATCAGCAAGAGTTCCAGCAGATTATCGGCCGGAGCAAAAGTAGATTGAATGATAAAAAGTTCGCTACCGCGAATTGTTTCTTCGAAGGAAGGTTGAAACTCTCCGTCGCTAAAAGTTGAAACAATCACATTACCTAAGTCTTTTCCATAACTTTTGGCAATTTTTTCGGCCAGGTAGCGTGTGGCTCTTCCTGAAAAGATATTCACTACAGAGGACATAGATAATGGGAATTGGTGGTGCTAAATAGGCTGCGAAATTATGATTTTTCGCTAATCTTTCCAAATAATTGTGGATTTATCATAAAAAATATTACTTTTGCCGCCGATACCCAACGGTACTCCGTCGATGCTTGCCCGGATGGCGGAATTGGTAGACGCGTTGGTCTCAAAAACCAATGAGGTAACCCTCGTGCCGGTTCGATTCCGGCTCCGGGTACAACAAACAAAAATAAACCCCTGTATTTCAATAAAGTACAGGGGTTGTTTTTTATGGCGGTACGAATAAGGGGAAAGAGTAATTGTTTTTTTAATTTATTAGAGATTTTTATACCTAGGAAGAATTTAGCAGACTCGTTGTATTGGCAGTAACGTATTATCTATTTTGTGAGCTTTTTCCCAAAGAATTCAATGCCATTAATTTTCATGCTTTTTTGAATTAAAGTTCTCTTTTATGAATATTTATTAGTTCACGACTCAATATCTTTCTTGTTTGCTTCAACATTTCTCTGCTACAAAAAGTGTCTTCCTCGTATTCATATCGAATATTTAATCTATTGTTGGGGTTATCTTCCATTTCTTTTCGATAAAGATATTTGTTCCATGCAATTTCTTCAGGGGAAACAGCTTTTTTTTCTCGTTTTGCAACAAGAATAAACTCTTTTTGCATGTCAGTAATAGGTTCCAATTCTCCATTTGTTAATGCCATAAACCAATGTCCATACTTTTCAAGGAGTTCTATTTGTTCAATTGAAAAAATTGCATGACTACATCTAACAGTAAATGTTCCTTTTTCATTAATGAAGTTTATATGATCTTGCTTTGTTGACATTTGCGGTAAAATACAAGTAATAATTCATCTTAGCCCAAATTTTCATTCACAATATTACAAAATTTTTTCATTTCATTTTGTCATCGTTTTCAAATCTACCTAATTCTATGGTTTAATCTTTCCTGCACATACATTGGTTTAACAGGACCAGCTTTATCTGGTTTTCACAGTTTTAATTCTTTTTCTGTATTTCTAACCTATTGATTCTGTGTACGTAAAGAGATGCTATTTCAAAAGGTGTGTTTTTCGTCATTGGTAACGAAGTGACCTGTCTCGACTGGTCGGGAAGGAATCTAACTACCTTGATTACAATAAATTGCTTCGGTTATTCCAACCTTGCAATGTCGCAATTGGTTGCTATTGAGACAGCCTCCTTTTTAATTTCCGAATGCATGGATTTCTTTATATTACATGGGTCATATTTTCCCCGCTTGACATTTTTGCAAAATATCTCATTATCCTTTTAAAAACCATCCCTCCTAGCCTATACTATCAACATTTTCCAAGATTCAGAAAAATTTTCTATCATATTGATTTTGATTATTAGAAACATAAGGCGTATATTTGCCGAATTATTAAAATGTTGTTTTTAACACATACACAATCTATTAACTAACAAAAAAAGAGGGATAATGAAAAAGAGAATCATAATTATCGGCGCAGCCGGAAGAGATTTCCACAATTTCAACACCTATTTCAGGGGTAAATCAGAGTACGATGTAGTAGCGTTTACTGCAGCTCAAATTCCAGACATCGATGGAAGAAAATATCCAAAAGAATTAGCCGGAATGGACTTATATCCTGATGGGATTCCTATTTTTGCAGAATCAGACTTACCAAAACTCATTAAAGATCTTCAGGCAGATATCTGTGTATTTTCATACAGCGATGTTCCTTATGCAAGAGTAATGAATGTTTCGGCTATCGTTAACGCCGCCGGAGCGCATTTTATGTTATTGGGTCCTAAAGACACCATGATAAAAAGCACCAAGCCTGTGATTGCAGTAGGAGCGACCCGTACAGGTTGCGGAAAAAGCCAAACTTCACGCCGTATCATCGAAATCCTCGTTGAAATGGGCTTGAAAGTCGTTGCCGTTCGTCACCCCATGCCTTATGGTGATTTGAATGCACAAAAAGTTCAACGTTTTGCTACCGTTGAAGACCTTAAAAAACACGAATGTACCATTGAAGAAATGGAAGAATACGAACCACACGTGGTTTCCGGACGTAATGTTATTTATGCCGGCGTGGATTATGAAGCCATTTTAAGAGCTGCTGAAAACGATCCAGATGGTTGCGATGTTGTTCTTTGGGACGGTGGAAATAATGACTTCCCATTTTTCAAACCCGATTTAATGGTAGGCGTTGCCGATCCTTTACGTCCGGGTGCCGAAGTATCCTATTATCCAGGAGAAGTGGTTGCCAGAATTTCTGATGTTATTGTTATCAATAAAATTGACTCAGCTTCTTTAGATAATATCAATGCCGTTAGAGCCAATCTTGCAAAAATCAATCCGGGTGCCATCATCATTGATGGTGCTTCTCCATTAACGGTTGACAAACCCGAACTCATTCGCGGAAAACGCGTATTGGTTGTGGAAGATGGTCCAACCTTAACCCATGGTGAAATGAAAATTGGTGCCGGTACAGTTGCCGCACTGAAGTTTGGTGCTGCCGAATTGGTAGATCCAAGACCTTATACCGTTGGTAAATTATCCGAAACTTTTGTTACCTATCCTAATATTGGCACCTTATTGCCTGCAATGGGTTATGGCGAACAACAAGTGAAAGATCTTGAAAAAACCATTGAAAATACGCCTTGCGATGCCGTAGTTATTGCAACCCCAATTGATTTGAACCGTATCGTGAAAATCAATAAACCTACCGTAAAAGTAGGATATGAATTGCAAGAAATCGGAAGTCCAAATCTCGAAGACGTTCTTTGCGATTTTGTATTAAAACATCAATTGGTTAAAAAAGGCGGCTGTTCATGCTGCGATTGCTAATCTTATTTATAATGCGACCTTCGGGTCGCATTTTTTTTGCTTTTTTTTGAACCTATTTATTGTAAATTTGAACCGGAAACATTTTATCCAAACATAAGCAAACATGAAAAATAAAAGTTTAGTTTCTATTAGTGATTTCACAAGGGAGGAATACATCAAGATTCTTGACCTTGCGGAAAGTTTTGCCAAAAACCCCAACCAGCGATTGCTCGAAGGGAAAGTGGTTGCAGTCTTATTCTTTGAGCCTTCCACTCGCACACGCTTGAGTTTCGAAGCAGCCATCAATCGCTTAGGCGGCAGGGTCATCGGATTTACCGATTCCTCCAGCTCTAGCGTTCAAAAAGGGGAATCCTTGCGTGATACCATTTTAACCGTGAGCAATTATGCCGACTTAATTGTGATGCGCCATCCCAAAGAAGGCAGCGCCCGCTTTGCCAGCGAAATTTCCTCTGTTCCCATTATCAATGCCGGAGATGGGGCCAATCAGCATCCTACCCAATGCTTGCTCGATTTATACTCCATCCGAAAAACCCAAGGCAGGTTAGAAAATCTGAACATTGCCTTTGTGGGCGATTTAAAGTATGGTAGAACCGTGCACTCTTTGAGTATTGCTTTGACCCATTTTAACACCACCTATCATTTGGTTTCCCCCTACGAACTTAAATTGCCCAGTTCGGTGAAAATGCATATCAAAAACAGCCATCTCGAATATCATCAATATACCGAGTTTACCGATGCCATCTCCCTCTCCGACATTATTTACATGACCCGAATTCAAAAGGAACGTTTCTCTGACCCCATTGAATATGAGAAGGTAAAGAACAGCTTTATTCTCAATAAAGATATGCTGAAAAACATTAAACCCAATTTGAAAGTGCTTCATCCGCTGCCACGAGTGAATGAAATTAGCGAAGATGTAGACGATTTACCTCAAGCCTATTATTTCGAACAGGCATTAAACGGCGTATTTGTAAGACAAGCATTATTGGCAACCATTTTAGGAAATTAATTATGGAAAAGACAAGAAAAGAATTGGTGGTTTCGGCCATCGAAAATGGAACGGTAATCGACCATGTTCCTGCAGCAAGTGTTTTTAAAGTGATTCGAATTTTAAATCTCGAGAATGTTGATAATCAAATCCTTTTCGGCACCAACCTCGACAGTGCCAAACTGGGTAAAAAGGGAATTGTGAAAATCCGCAACAAATATTTCGAACCGGATGAAGTGAATAAAATTGCCTTGGTAGCCAGATCGGAAGAGCACACGTCTGAACTCCAGTCACCTGAAGCTATCTC
>CAZJBB010000220.1:0-5173 GCA_964543995.1 uncultured Bacteroidales bacterium | reverse complement strand
GTTCTTTTATTATTCCCACCCTACATTAATGCAACGCTTAAATAGAATTGATATGCTAACTCCTAATGAAAAACGGTAGTGTAATATGAAAAGAATTGCGGTTATTATTCTACTTTTCCCTTGGTTTTTATTTGCTCAAAGTCCTTTTCAACCGGGTTACCATTTCGGGATTCACGGTGGTCTCAATGCTTCAACCATTCATTCAGATACCTTATCGGTTGGAACTGCTTTTTATCCATTTATTGGAGGGAATTTTACTCAAGAATTTACTCCCCATTTCAACTTCCTGGGAGGTTTGCAATACTCTTATCGTGGTTCAAGCAATCAATCTACCCATTATTTCAAGCTGAGAAATTCATACTTAGACATACAATTGCTGTTTCAATTCGGATTTTGGGATGTTTTTAAATTTGAAGTGGGGGGGCAGTATGCCATTATGCTGTCGTCGAAATATATATATTTATCTAAAGATCAAGCCAGTGGCGAAAGCGATCTCAATACTACCGGTTTTAAAAATAAAATCGAACCTATGATTGGATTGCATTTAAAGATGATAGAGAGTGTTGATTTGGGAGTACGATATAGCATTCCCTATTCATCATTGGGCTATTCAAATCTTCAATGGGTTCTGAGTTTTAATTTGAATAAAATATTGGGAGTGGAGCGCTCAAGAACCTATCGTAATATTGCGAAAGCCTTAATCTATCCGCTGGATGTTAAGAGATTAATCGTAAAGAGGTCTGATATGGCTTTGTTGGAGAAAAACTTAGGTAAATTTTATAACCTGGAAGAATTGGATCTCAGCAATAATCATTTAACCAGCTTACCTGCAGAAATTGGAACGCTCGTTAACTTAGAAAAACTCGATATTTCTAATAATAAATTGTCGAATATTCCTGATTCTATTTGTTTGCTTACCAATTTGTTGAGTTTAAATGCTTCGGATAATGTCCTTGCAAAAATCCCTGAAAACATTGGAGATTTGAAAAAACTACAGTATCTGAACTTCCAAAATAATCACATTAAGGAATTTCCAACCTCTTTTTATACATTGAAGAATTTAGGCTATTTAAATGTGTTATTGAATCCTAAGGTGTTAATTGGTTCAGACATTAAAGAATTGTCTGGTTTGCTTGAGTTAAAGGTTGATAAATCAGCGGTCATTCCTGGCGATATATCACATACCAACCCAAAACTCAAGATTTCTTTTTATAACCCAAAGTACTAATAATTAGTGCCTCTTATCAGCGAATTTTTATCGTTAATAATTTCATTTTTTGTATTATAATTTTTTATTATTTTAGTCGCTTAAAAAATATAGCGTTTGTTTTAATGTTGAAATGCATTTCAAAACACATTGCTTAGTTTTAAGAGAATCATAATTTATAGAAATATGAAAACCTTCCTAAATTTTAAATAATGAAAAGTAAAATTTTGTGTTTTTTTATTCTTCAATGTTTGCTTGCAAACTTGGTCTTGGCCCAAGATAAACCGACAATTATTAATGCATCTAAAATACTTAACAAAGGGGTTGAATTTTATGAAAATGAAAAGTACGAAAGTGCTTTGAAAGAATTCGATAAGATTCCGGAACAAGATACTGCATTTTACACCACATTGGTTGAAAAGGGTTTGACATATTATCAGTTAAAACAATACGAAAAAGGCATTGAATGCGGGAAAAGGGCCTTAGGAATGACACTTTATTTGAGTCCTGAGCTATTTACCAATATGGGAAGTAGTTATGATAATTTGGAAAAGTATGCCGAGGCATTAAAAATATACGAACAAGGGACCAAATTGTTCCCGAAAAACAATGTTCTTTGCTTCAATAATGCTTACACTTTATTGCAGCTTGGCAGGAACAAAGAAGCATTTGAATGCTATAAAAAATCAGGGGAGTTAAATCCATTTCATCCCGGAACTCATTTTGCTTTAGGCGTTTTAGCAATGAATGAAGGTAAAACATCATTGGCTATGATGGCTTTTAGTACGTTTATTATGCTATCTCCAAATAATTCAAATGCTGGAAATGCGCTCTATTATATTAATGAAATGGCCTCTACAAAATATAAGGAAACGATAAAATCCAGAGATCTTGATGTTACAGATGGTGATGATTTTACTGACATTGACATGCTTATAGAAAATTATATAGCCTTGAATAAAAAATACAAGGTGCCTTCTAAATTGGAAATCCCTTATGTAAAACAAGTCTATTTATTATTTGATAAACTTCCGATGAAGCCTGAATATAGTGGCTTTTGGTATAAAATGTACGTGCCCTTTTTTAAGCAACTTCTCAAAGAGGATAAGTTTGATGTTTTTGTGAATTTTCTTTTAATTCCTAGCAGTAATGAGATTCATAAGAAGATGGTAGAAAAAAACAAAGCCAAGTTGACAACATTCTCTGATTGGGCTGTTGAAGCTTGGAATAACACACATCCTGAAATAGAATTGAATTTCAATGGGAAAACTCAAAAAGTTTCGGTTTTTAGAGCAAACCGAAGATATGCCATAAGTTCCATTGGGACCTTAGATAAAGAAAAAAAGCATTATATTGGATATTGTGAAACTTATCATGCCAACGGAAAACTTAAATCATACGGCAATTGGAATGTAAAGGGGAATAGAGAAGGTGAATGGATATGGTATCATGAAAATGGCACATTGAAATCAAAAGAAATGTACACCGATGGGAAATTGATCGTTGATGATACGTATGATTTTTTGGGTATGCTGGAAACCCATATCCCTTATAAAAATGAGAAGATAGAGGGAGAAGCAATTGCCTATACCATTGATGGATGCAAAGACAAGTTAATTGTTTTTAAAGACAATATTAGGAATGGAAATTATGAAGAATACTATTCTGATGGCCAAGTTTTTTTGAAAGGAGCTTATAAAAACGGGAAAATGGATGGGATTTTTAAAAACTACTACGCAACGGGGGAACTTAAAAGTGAAAAGCATTTTCTTGAAGATGAAAAAAATGGACCAGAGCTGCATTATTTTAAAAATGGAAGCATCAGGCAAAAATCAAATTATGTTAAAAATAAGCTTCAGGGTGATTTTGTTACTTATTTTAAAAATGGCAATGTTTCAGATTCTTTAAAATATATGAATGGGAAACCCATTGGCCAAAATTTGCAGTATTATAGCAATGGAATCGTTTCAGTGAAAGGAGATTTTGATGAGAGTGGTAAGTTAAATGGGATGTATTATAATTATGATTTAGATGGCAAATTGTTTAATGAAACGGAATATAGAAAGGGGGAGATTATTGGTTACAAGTACTTTAATAAAAAAGGAGAAATTGTTAAGCAAGATAAAAAAAGAAGTGGCAATTTCGATTTTGAAGGGTATTATGCCAATGGTAACAAAAGGAGTGCAGGGAAATATGGAAAAGAAGACAAACAAGGTGAATGGAAATTTTTTGATATTAATGGAAACCTGGAAAGTGTTTCGAATTACGTTGATGGAAAGGCCGTTGGGGATTGCAAAAAATACTTTACTAATGGAAAAGTTTCAGAACTAATGAAATATGCAGAGGATATGCTCGAAGGCTATTATGTTCAAACGTACAGAAATGGTAATATTCTCACTCATGGAAACTTTAGTAAGGATTATAAAGAAGGTAATTGGACAACATTCTATCCAGATAAAACCCTCGAAAAAGAAAATTATTATATTGGTGGGTATTTAAATGGAGAGCAGCGATACCATGCTGTAAATGGCAAAGTTTTTGAAACGAAAACATACTATAAAGGGGTGTTGCTCAATAACATCAATTTAGATACCTTAGGGAACGCTGTAGACAGTGTTGTATATATCAATGCCAGTGGTAAAAGAACCTTTCATTATTATAAAGGAGGTCCGGTTAAAAGTGAAGTAAATGTTATTGGTAATGATTACCAAGGATTATACATGGACTATTATCCTGATGGAAAAGTTCAGACAAAAGGGAATTTTTTAAATGGCAGAAAGAGTGGCCCTTGGACCTATTATCATTGGAGCGGAAAAATAAGCTCTTCAGGTGTTTTTGAGAATGATGAGGAAGAAGGGGTGTGGAACTATTATGATGACGAAGGAAGGTTATTGCGTACCACTGAATTCGAAAATGGGAAAAGAAACGGGAAGGAAACCTATTACTTCGAAAATGGAAAAATTGAATCTGAAAGGCAATTAATAGACAATAAGTTACACGGAGTGAGTTTTTATTATTCTCCCGATGGTGGTCTAGAACATAAGAGATTATTCATGAATGACCAACTTGTATCTTATACATATTTTGATGCTACTGGGAGCGAAAAAACCGTGAATATAGAAAATGAAACCGCCGAAATTAAGATTTATTTTAAAAATGGAAAATTAGCACGCCAATTTAAAATCGAGAAAGGATTGTATCAGGGAGACTACCTTAGATATTATAATACAGGTCAATTATATGAGAAAATGACCTATATAGACGATGAGGCAAATGGAGAGAATACTTATTATTATGCTAATGGAAAGATAAAGTTAAAAAGAAATTACCTTTATGGGCGAACACACGGAACCCAAATTAAGTACTATGAAGATGGTAAAATAAAAGAATCGACTGAATATGTGTATGACAATAAGCATGGTAATTGCTTGAAATATAATAAAATGGGTAAGGTTTCTACCGTTTTGCATGCATACAACGATGAAATTATTGAAATCATTGAAAAGTAAAATTTGAAGATTTCGTTTTTAATAAACCTCTAAATTCACTGTTATTAAAACAAAAATCATATTAGTTACAACGTTAATTTGCTATAGTTGGGTAGCAATTTCTCAAAATATATCGGACTTTAGCAATTATGCTGCTAAATATAAGGATAAAGATGTTGTATATTTGAATTATAAATCGGAGATTAAGGTCGATATTGAAAGGAAAAAGTTGGTGTTGGAAGAAACTAAGTGCGAGGATATCTACTATAATAACTTTAAGGCAGGAGCCTATTCGCAAGGAAATGTACAAACTTCCCATTTTACCAAACTTAAAAATATTGAAGCCAGTACACTTTGCCCTGAGGGTAATAAGTTCAAAGAAATTAAAGTCAAAGAATTTAAAACAAAAGAGGTCTTAGATGATGACGTCTTTTATCAAGATTTGTTTTCTACTAATTTTGTTTACCCCTCATTACGC
>CAZJBB010000219.1:0-5197 GCA_964543995.1 uncultured Bacteroidales bacterium | reverse complement strand
TTACCCCTCATTACGCGAAGGTTCCATTTCAAAGTTGAAATATACTATTGAATTAAAAGAGCCGAGGTTTTTTCCTTATTCTTTTGTTTGCAATTATACACCTATTGAGAATTTTGAGTTTACCATTAATAGTGACAAGAAAGTATGCTTTGAATTTAAATATTTTAATTTGGATACGTTAAGCATTGAATATACTAAAAAGATTAGCGGAAATAGAATTATTTATTCATGGAAATCTAAAAATGTACCGGGTTATAAAAAAGAGACCCGTTCACCAAGTTTGTATTATTATTTACCGCAGATAATCCCCTATATTAAGTCATACAAAGTAAAAGATGAGGAATTTGTGGTGCTTCGGAATGTTGATGATCTTTTTAATTGGTATAATGCCAATGTGAAAGATATTGATCACCAACATACACCTGAAATGGTGAGTACTGTGGAAGCATTGGTTAAAAACTGCCATTCCGATTTTGAAAAAGTAAACGCAATTTACCGTTGGGTACAAAATAACATTAAATACATCTCTCTTGAATATGGCTTAGGAGGAATCGTACCAAGAAATCCTTATCAGGTTTTTGAAAAACGTTATGGTGATTGCAAAGACATGGCCTGTGTAATTGTTGAATTGTTAGACATGGCTGGCGTTAAGGCTTACTTGACATGGATAGGGTCCAGAGATTTACCTTATACCTATGAGGATATTCCCACATCTTTGGTGGATAATCACATGATAGCTACATACATAGAGAATGGGAATTATTATTATTTAGATGCAACAAATCCATATGTTCCTATAGGGATTCCCAATTCTTTTATTCAAGGAAAGCAAGCACTGATCCGTTTAAATTCTGATAAATATGAGCTCAAATTCTTACCGGTTGTTGAAAGTGAAAAAAATTATTTCGACAACACGGCTTATTTGAATATGGAAAATGGTTTATTGAATGTTAAGGGCCTTTTGAAATTGGGAGGTTACTATGGAATCAATTTAAAGCAAAGCATTGAAAGGATAAAAGATACTAAGGATAAATTCAAATATTTGAAATCCTATTTAGAAATGGGGAATAATAAATGCCAACTTGATGATTATAAACTTAATCCCTTAGATACCGAACTAAGTATTAATTATAAATTGAATGTGGCAGATTATGTTAAGGTAAATGGCGATGAAATATTCTTGAACATGAATTTAACTCAAATATTTAATGATTTTGAGCTCTTTAAGGACGATAGAAAAATAGATTATGAGTTTTATTATAAGTCCTACTTAAGCCTGACATACATATTGAAAATCCCTGAGGGATTTGAAGTTAGCTATTTGCCGAAAAACACCAGATTCGATAATGAAGACTTTTATTACGGAATTAATTATGAGTCCAAGGGGGACCAAGTAGTTTATCATTTTTATTTTAAAGAATATTTATTGTTTATGAAGCCAGCCCTTTTTGCTAAATGGAATAAGATGCTAAAATCATTGCGCACCGAATATAAAGAATCAATAGTATTAAAAAAGATAAAATGAAATTCCTTAGTGATAGCTTTTCACACAAGCCTTGTAAAATGATAACAAACCTAATAAATAGCATATGAAAAAATGGATTTTGTTCATAATTCTTGTTTTATCCTTTTGGCTAAAACCCATAATGGTTCAGTCGCAACAATTGGATTATAAAACGTATCATTGGGAAGAAAAACCGGCGCTTTCGACTACAGATTTGGATACCTCAAACAGCTCCATTGTCGTTTTTGTTAAGTATCTATATGAGTTTGCTTTCGAAAAAAATGAGTTAAAAGAATTTAAACTTACGCATAAACGAATTAAGTTGATTACCGATTTGGGTGTTGAATACAACAATAAAGTATACATCCCTTTGTATAATGACGATAAATCAGTCATGGAAAAAGCAAGGGTTATTAAAAAAAATGGTACTGTTGTCGAATTAAAACCGGAAGAAATTAAAGAAGGGTATGATCAAGAAAGCGGCACGAAATATCATTATTTTGCTTTTGAGGGAGTTGAAGTGGGATGCGAAATTGAATATATGTATTGCATCATGCAAAATCCTGCAGTAAGTGGGAGTTTATACGCCATCCAATCGAATTTGCCCATTTTATATAGCGAATCAAAATTTATAACTCCTTCCAACCTAATTTTTAAATTTAAAAGTTTTAATGGATGCCCCGATGTTGAAAAAGATACCCTTGAAACCGAACGCAATGTCTGGGTGATTAAAAAGTCGGATATTCCTCGCTTAAGGGATGAAGAAGCGGGTGCTGTGAAGGCCAATGTGATGAAGTTTGCTTTTAAGCTGGATAAAAATACCTATAATGGGAAAAAAGACATATATTCATATGGCCCTATTGCCTCAGAAACCTTCGAAAGAGTGTATAATCACATAGAATCAAAGGACTTAAAAGCAATTAAGAATTTGATTCAGGACATTAAAATAAAGGGAGAAAATGAAGAAACTAAAATCCGTATGGTAGAGAATTTCTTGAAAGCTAATTTTATTTTCCACGAATCAACGGAACTTGACAAGTCAAATATATCTAAAGTAATTGCCAATAAGGCATATAATGAAACCGGAGCCATTGTTTTATATGCCAATCTTTTTAAATCCCTAGATATTGAATCAGAAATCGTTTTAACTTGTAATCGGTTTGAGAAAAAGTTTGATAAAGAATTTGAATGTTACACTTTTCTGGATAAGTATTTGATATATTTTCCAAAAATCAAAAAGTTTCTTGCCCCTGATGACAATTTTAGTCGCTTAGGTTTTCCCGACAATTCATACGTAAATACCTATGGTTTATTCATTAAAACCATATCAATGGGAGATTACACCACAGGTTTAGGAAAGATAAAGTTCATTGCCGGTGCAAGACATGAAGAAAGTATGGATATTTTGAAAATAAAGGCAGACATTACTTCTGATTTTTCTGACACAAAACTGAACATTATTAGAGAAATGACAGGATACCAAGCAGCATTATATCAGCCTTATTTTGGTTTTATAAAAGAGGAAGACAAGCTTAAAGAGTTTTCAGAGTCATTAATAAAAAATATTGATAAAGAAGGAACTATAGAGGAACTGACTTTTGAAAACAACAGCGGTAATTTTTTAGGTCAGAAACCCTTTATTACAAAATCGAAACTCAAATCGGATTACTTTTTCGAAAAAGCCGGAAATAAATACCTTTTCAAAGTTGGAATGATGATTGGCCCTCAACTTGAACTATACAAAAAGGAAGAACGTAAACTCCCTCTACAGTTCCCTTTTACACATGGCTACATCAGGACAATAGAATTTAACATTCCGGATGGGTTTAAGATTTCCAATTTAGAATCAATTAATTTATCTGAGTTATATGTCAGAGAAAATCAGGATACGACTATGGGATTTATTTCTAATTACAAAGTTGAAAACAAGAAAGTTGTTATTTCGATTTCTGAGTATTACAAAGAATACGATTATAAAGTAAGCGAATTCGAAGAGTATCGCCGGGTTGCCAATGCTGCAGCTAATTTTAATAAGGTGGTATTGGTTTTCGAAAAGCAGCAATAATACAGATCTTTTTGTTAGCTGGTCGATTTTTCCATTTGGCAATAGTGTAATTTCGCTTCGCTCAATTGCACTAAGCATCTATTACATCCGCATTTTAGGATAATTCAATTGGATGATTAAAAAATTCAAAATGCTATAATATTGATTTCTATACCAAATGTGTTTCTTTGAAAACCAACAATATTTCAAGTTTAAGGAGAAGTCTAAATTGATTTTTTTATCTCTTCATGCGCCGGAATATAGGGAGGTTTTTGTTCATAAAAGTGTTAATAAAAAGAAATCATCTGTAAATTAATTGAAATTTATCGGTTTTACATTTGCAAATAATTATGTATTTAGTTTCGTGTGTTTGATTTTTATATAGATTCTATTTAAACATTCTAATGCCGAAATAAAAAAAGAAATGAATATGTGCGTATTTAGTAAATAAAACCTTTCCATTCTCATCCAAAAGCGTAGGTAACACTACGCTTTTTTAGTTTTCAAATCCGGGAGGATTTCCCCCATTCATTTCTTCAGGTTCTCTTTCTTTATTAAATTTCATTTTACCAAACTTCAAACTAAAGTTAATTCCAAAAGATCGGTATGGCATTTGGCGTAAATTGGACAAAGTGAAGTTTTCCCCATTAAGCTCTGTTTTTTGATTCACGTATTTATCCAAGAAATTCGTAGCAGTGAAAGCAATACTTGCTTTTTTGTTGAATAATTGCTTGCGAAATGCAAAATTATAACTGGTGAAAGAAGGGTAGGTGCCTTGTGCATTGATCCTTGGGGAATTGAAATTTCCTTGTAATTCAACAATTAAGGTTTTGCTAATTTGGATTGACGCATTTAGGTTGGTGCGTAAAATGTAACCATGCACATCCCCACCACTGGCAAGGCCGGTATAAATGTACCTATCGATAAAGGTGGCATTGGCCCTGATATTGATCTTTTCAACTATAGGCAGAGACCCGAAAAAACTCAGCCCGTAATTATCTTCTTTGCCCATATTCATTCTGGTACTCACGGAAACATCATTGTACACCGAATCACCAATTTTATACTGTGAGAAATATTGGGCATACGATTGAATGTCATCTATATTTCCTCTATAGAATAAGGTGAGATTGATATTTGCTCCACTTTTAAAGGAATGGCTGTATCCCAATTCAATTTTATTCCCAATTTCCGGTCGTAATCCTGAATTTCCCATTCTTATGTTTTTCGGGTCACTCTGATTGACAAAGGGGTTCATGTCTCCGTAATCGGGTCGTTCAATTCGATGAGAATAACTTATTTTTAGGGTTTGCTTGTTGCTAAAGGTGTGCGCCAGCACCAATGATGGAACTATGGTATTATAAGGTTTCATACTTACAAAACCGGCATCAGAATAATTTGCTTTTGCTTTGGTATATTCATCTCTGATTCCGGCTTTAATATCTAAAAGCTTAAAAAGTTTAAAAGTACTTGAAAAATAAGCTGCATAAACTGCTCTTTTATAATACACCGATGAAGATTGCAAAGCACTATATTCAAATAGATTATTGGAAGTGTTGAGTAAAAATACATCGGAATTGCTTTTTATTTCATCAAATTCCGCTAGATCGGAAGAGCACACGTCTGAACTCCAGTCACCTGAAGCTATC
>CAZJBB010000218.1:0-5232 GCA_964543995.1 uncultured Bacteroidales bacterium | reverse complement strand
ACGAGAAAACCCGATAGGTCAAATTAAGCTAAGCATTAATATTTACGTTTCAATATTAAGTTGTTCTTGCTAAAATATGTACTTTTTGCTTGACCAATAAGTACGATAATAAAAAACTTGCTTTACTGGTACGAAAGTGTGGAATCAGTTAAAACCTATTGTCGAAAACTTTCTGCCCGCTGTTTGTGACCGCCAAACCTTGAGTCATACTCAAAATTTTAATAATGGTTTCCCTGTAGGATTTGTCTTTTTCATGCAATTCAATTTCTCTTTTATCCGTATTTATGTTTAAAAATAATTCGGAGTAGAGTTCATCTTTAGGGTCTTTTAGAAATACTTTCAATCGGTAAATATCCGGTTTCTCTAGATCTACTGCTTTGCTATTTAACGAATACACCGTAGAGGAAAGGGTTGAAGTAGTAAAATCATTTTCACACGGAACCCCATAAAGTTCGGCCAGTGCTTTGATAAAGTCATTACTCATTTGCCCCAAGGAGGTTAATTTCACGGCATCCGAAACAAAAGCGCCATGAGGATTGGGTCTGCCATCGATAATTCCTGCCGCAATATGGGCATTCAACTCTAATTGAAATCCCACCTTTTTACCTTTATATAGACCTTGAACCTCGTAAATATAAGAATGCTCCGTTTTAACCTCACTCAGCATTTTAAGAAAAACATCCACCCAACCTTCACTTACGTCAAGGCGTGAGCTCATGTCTTCCAGACGTATTTCGTTTTGAATATTCATGTGCAAAAGAGTTTTACAAGGCTAAAAGAAATGCTTTTAGAGAAGCTAAAATACAAAAAGCTTTTGAAGTAATATTGCTATACGAAATGAAATCTCTGAAAAGGTTTATTCAACAAAAAAGCACTGGTGCTTGATTGCGGTTTGACGGGTGGCTGCATTTCAATTTAGCTTACCCAATAAAATCATTATTAACCCAAAGATACCAGTTTTCATTTAAGCCCCAGCTTTCAATAAAATCTTTGCTCATTTCTACATTGTCTTTCTTCATTTCCTTGTTGTTTCTTATGGTCTGCTTCCAATTTTCAATTTATTTCAGAAATAAAATTCGTATTGGAATTATATGAGAAAAATCCAATTTGTTTTATTTTACGGGAAAGAATGGGTGATTGGATTTTTATGTATATAGGTGTTCGATAATTATTTTTCTTGTACATTTGAATCGTCTTAATTATAGATTTCTACACAAGATTATCTCAAAAACACTAACATTTCTAACATGATCAAAGGCAAAGACGCCAAACCTCACATTGGCATATTTGGGAGGCGGAATCACGGGAAAAGTTCCTTCATCAATTCGCTAGTCGGACAAGAACTGTCCATCGTTTCCGATGTAGCCGGGACTACAACAGATCCGGTGAAAAAATCCATGGAAATTCCTGGGATGGGTCCGGTAATCTTAATCGATACTGCCGGAATTGATGACGTAGGTGAATTGGGGGCTAAAAGGATTTTCAAAACATTAGAAGCCCTAAAAACCATTGATTTGGCTATATTGTTAATCAGCCAAAATCTTTTTGATGCACCGGAAAAAATGCTGATTGAACATTTTAATGATTTCGGCGTTCCTTTTATTATAGTGCATAACAAATCAGATATTCAGGTAATTGCATCAGAATTGAGGAATCGTTTAGAACAAGAATATAACACTAAAGTGCTCGATTTTTGCTCCTTACCCCCGGCAAACACCCAAACAATTATAGATACCATTAAGCGTTGGATTCCTGAAAGTGCATACCAATCCAAATCTCTAATTGGAGATTTAATTAAATATGGCGATGTTGTTTTACTGGTAACCCCCATTGATGTTGAAGCACCTGAAGGACGTTTAATTTTGCCGCAAGTGCAAACCATACGGGATACAATTGATAACGATGCCATTGCCGTGGTGCTGAAAGAAAGGGAATTGGATGCGTATATAAAGGTTATGCAACCCAAACCGGCTTTGGTGGTTACAGATAGTCAGGTGTTTCTTAAAGTAGATGGCTCCGTTCCCAAAGACATTCCCATGACCAGTTTCAGCATTTTGCTTGCTCGACAAAAAGGCGATTTTATGAATTACCTTAAGGGAACGCCTTATATTTCGAAATTAAAAGATGGAGATTCCATTCTCATTCTCGAATCCTGTACCCATCATGTAAGCTGTGACGATATTGGTAGAATGAAGATCCCGCGTTGGTTGAGCAATTTCACAGGGAAGAAACTTACTTACGAGGTCGTAACCGGTCTCAATAAGCTACCGAGGGATATTGGTAATTTTGCCATGGTGATTCAATGTGGGGGTTGTGTGCTGACACGCAAACAAGTCATCAATCGATTGAAACCGGCAATAGATGCCGGTATTCCGGTGTCTAATTATGGGATGAGCATTGCTTATGTGCACGGAATTTTTAATCGGGCAGTAGCTCCCTTCGGCATACAAACAGAAGAAAATACTAACGACTACTTATAGAACTCACTTTCATGCACCTATTTGACGAAATCATACAAAAAGAAAAATTCTCTCATGAGGATTTAGTATATCTGTTGCAATCGGAAGGGGAGGATAGAAAAAAACTTTTTGCACATGCTGCAAAAATTAAAGCGGAACTCTTAGGGAATAAAGTTTATTTCAGGGGCTTGATCGAGCTTTCCAACATTTGCTCAAAAAATTGCTATTACTGTGGTATCCGATTGGACAATAAAAAAGTTCACCGGTATTTTGTTGGCGAAGAAGAAGTTATTGAAGCGGCAGCCTATGCTTTTGAAAATGGATACGGCTCTATTGTGCTACAATCTGGGGAACGCACTGATAAAGTTTTTGTAGACAGCATTTACAACTTGCTGACTCGTATTAAAACCCTTTCTGATGGGAAATTAGGAATTACCCTTTCTCTTGGCGAACAAAGTGAAGAAACCTATAAAAAATGGTTTGAACTTGGAGCCCATCGTTACTTGCTTCGCATTGAAACTTCAAACCGAGAACTGTATTATAAATTGCATCCCCAAAATGCCCACCATGATTTTGAAGCACGATTGGATTGTTTAAAAACCCTCCGGAGCATAGGATATAATGTAGGTAGTGGCGTCATGATTGGTTTGCCCTTTCAACAAATCGAACATTTGGCCGATGACCTTCAGTTCTTTGATGATATGGATATTGATATGGCAGGAATGGGACCTTATATTGAACATGAAGACACCCCACTGTATGCATTCAAGGAACAGCTGATGCCCAAGGAGGAGCGTTTTCAACTTGCCCTGAAAATGGTTGCCATACTTCGCATCATAATGAAAGACATTAACATAGCGGCTACCACAGCCATGCAAACCTTGGATAAGCAAGGCCGGGAAAAAGCTTTGATGGTGGGGGCCAATATCATCATGCCCAACCTGACTCCGCTTAAGTACCGAGAAGATTATTTGCTCTATGAAGACAAACCTTGCATTGATGAAGAAGCTTCTGAATGTAAAAACTGTTTGGAGGCCCGTATTCATATTGCCGGAAGTGAAATTGGTTATAACGAATGGGGCGATTCATTACATTTTAAAAAAAGAACAACATGAAAAAGAAGATTTGGTTGAGTAGCATATTTTGCTTGGTAATGGGAAGTCTGTTTTCCCAAAACACCATCACTAAGCCCTTTATCGGTTTTTGGAGTGGAAATATCCATGTTAATGCTACTGAACTGGAAATGGTGCTTAAAATTAAACAAATAGAAAACGACAGTTTTCTGGTGAGTATGGACAGCCCCGATCAGGGAGTAAAAGATATTCCGGTTAGTGAAACCCGTGTTAAAGAAGATTCTATTTTTATCAAAGTAAAAAAAACAGGAGGTACCTATAAAGGAAGGATCATTAACGATACTTTAATCGCCGGAAGCTGGAAGCAAGGGGGTAAATCTTTTGTGCTGAATTTAAGCAAAGTAGAGAAAATCATCGAAATGAAACATCCACAGGAACCCAAGCCTCCTTATCCTTATAAAGAACAGGAGGTCACTTTTATTAATAAGCAAGACAACATCACCTTAGCCGGCACCTTAACCTATCCTGAGGGCAAAGGCCCTTTTACTACGGTGATTTTAGTAACGGGTTCTGGGCAGCAAAACCGTGATGAAGAACTCTTGGGGCATAAACCCTTTAAATTGATAGCTGATTATTTTACCCGCAAGGGAATAGCCGTGTTGAGGTACGACGACCGAGGGATGGGCGGTTCAGGTGGGAATTTTTCTACTTCCACCACTCTGGATTTCGCCAATGATGCAGAAGCAGCAGTGACTTTTTTGCAAAAGAATACTTATATCAAATGCAATAAAATAGGCATTCTCGGGCATAGCGAAGGCGGAATGATAGCACCCATGGTGGCATCGAGGAATAAAAAGGTGTCTTTTATAATCCTCATGGCCGGTCCCGGAGTTTCAGGAGCCGATATCATCTTAACTCAGTCGGTTGATATTTCTAAAGCCTCGGGATTGGATTCCCTGAAAATTGTCGAAAACAATGCTTTTAATAAAGAATTGTACGATGCCGTGCTTGGTAATTTAGACAATAAGAAAGCCAGAGAAGCCATTGAAAAAATATTCCAGAGAAGAAAACAAGGCTTATCGGTACAAGAAATTGAAGATCAGGAGCTGAGTTTCGTAAGTCAGGAACGTGTGATTATGAGTTTGCTTTCTCCTTGGTTTAAAACCTTTTTGAAAACCAATCCTGCCGAATACCTCGAAAAAACCAAATGTCCGGTACTGGCAATGAATGGAGCAAAAGATTTGCAGGTAAATGCCAACATCAACCTAACAGCAGTAGATAGTGCCTTAAAGAAAGCCGAGAACAAATACTATACACTTAAAAAATTCGAAGGGTTAAACCATCTTTTCCAGTTTTGCGAAACCGGTCTGATGAAAGAGTATTCCCGCATTGAAGAAACCATTCATCCAGAGGTATTGGAGTTTATGGTGAATTGGATTCAAGGATTGCCTGCTAAAAACTGATGATATGATTTACATAGTTGACCTTACTCATGGGAAGAGTGCTCTTGAAATAAACGAAATTCGACTTTTAGATATTTGCTAAAAGTACACGGAATAAAACGGTCGATTTAAAACAAGAATATTATGGGTTTTGGTGGAGTTTTTTCTAATTTCATAGGTGCCTGTGTCAGGTGGCTGTATGGAACAATTTGGAGAACTCTAGCGAATAAGAAAAAATATAAATTCCATGAGTATCTA
>CAZJBB010000217.1:0-5281 GCA_964543995.1 uncultured Bacteroidales bacterium | reverse complement strand
TCTTTAAAATCAAAAAGATTAAGGTAAAATCAGACGAAGGTCTCAACCTTGCAAAAAACCAAGGCGGTATTTACGATAAATATGTAATCCCTTTCGAAAAACAAATTGAAAAACTCATTCGTTTCCCATTTGGATTGAGTTTAACAGCAATTTTAAAAAAGAAGTAACTATAGGTTATTCACAAAAAAGCTAAAATTCACTTTACCGTATTCTCTGTGCTGGAACAACTTAGGATGCGATGAGAAGTCATTTGCTTTTGAGTGTTCCAATATGAGCCAGCCTTCTTCCTTCAACATATTATTTTCGAAAATCAAGTCAGGAATTTCCTGAATATTTGCCAATTCATAAGGTGGATCCGCAAAAATAATATCATAAGCATCGCGATGCATTTTCAAAAAGCTGAATACATTGGCTTGAACCGGATGAATCGCTGTAAATTTAAGCTTTTCGGCACATTGTGTTATAAAATTGAAGCATTTGATATTATTCTCAACAGCCCATACTTTAGAGCAGCCTCTGGAGGCAAATTCATAGGAAATATTTCCTGTACCTGCAAACAAATCAAGCACTTGCATGCCCTCGAAATCCATGTAATTATACAAAATATTAAACAAACTTTCCTTTGCAAAATCGGTAGTAGGACGAACCGGCAAATGGGTTGGAGGTGAAATATTTCTACCTTTATGTGTTCCGCTAACTATACGCATCCCGGGGCATTTAATAAAGTAAAATAAAATGCCGAAGGCATGTCAGAAAAATTCAAGTCGGCAGTAATTTCAGGGGAGGCTTGCCAAATTTCCACCTGAGCAAAATAACGGAATATCATTTCATAAACAGGGGACTCTTCCACAATTTCGCCACAAAGCACCATAGGAATTTCAGTTGGATCCAGCTGAAGTTGTTGATAAATGTTGAGGATATGATACACCGCTTCTTCTTTAGTTTCAAAAGCAATGCTGTTCATAAGCCGCAATCCTTGATTAGACTGAACGATGACATCAAAACTCTTTTTCCTAAAATAGACCCAAGTCTTTGAAGCCTTTATCAGCGGATTTTTCATTACAAACTTCAGGAAAATTTGGAAATGATGCATGATGTTTGCTTTAGGAAAAGCAATTTTCGCAATATTCAGGAGCACTTTATCAATTGTGGTAACTAAAACGGCCTTTAACTCCGGGATTTCAGATGTGGAAATTACATCGGTGCTAGTAAGATTACATACCAACTCTAAATATCTTTCTTTCTCTGTTTCCACGAAAAGCTCTTTTGGCACCAAAGTGAATTTAGTTGAAGAAAAGATAAGGCTAACTTCATGGTATTTCCCACCGGACAATGCCAACTCCTTTAAATGTTCGCTTTCAGGGAGGGTGTTTTGCAAAAGTGTATAAGAGGAGACGGTCGTGAATAGGTTTTCCCCTTTATGGTAATTGGAAATAGAAATGTTATCTGTGGTAAAATAAAAGCTTAAAAGACCTGGGGTATCAGTTAAATCCTGATGCTTTTCGGACGAAGTTGAATGTAAATTATGTAAAATGGTTTTCATAAATGGATGCAAATATACAATTATTGTCCCGATGAACTTTTGTCGGAATTGGATTCAACTTGGGAATACTTTTTAGCATCGCTCTTTTTCAGGAGGTTATAGAATATTTGTTGAATTTGTGTACGAATCCCCAATTGAGCCAGACGATTTTCAGTGGCATCAGGGTTTACCCTGTTTGAAAGAAATACATAAATGAATTTATTTGAAGGGTCTGCCCAAACATAAGTACCTGTAAATCCGGTATGTCCAAAACTCTCGACGGATACCTCTGGGCATGTTGGCCCGCTTTTTTGCTTTTTGGTTAAGGATTTGTCAAATCCTAAACCCCTTCTGTTATTGGAATTGGGAAATTGAACTTTGGTAAATTCTTTCACAGTAGTTGTTTTGAAAAACCTTATTCCTCCATATTCACCATTATTCAATAACATTTGAAATAGAACTGCAACATCATTGGCATTGGCAAATAAACCTGCATGGCCTGAAATTCCACCCAACATTGCCGCTGCCGGATCATGTACAAACCCATGAACCAATTGTTTGCGAAAAACGGTATCCAATTCAGTAGGCATCAGTTGTTCTTTCGAGAAATGCAAACTGGGATTAAAACTGATGGTTTGTAATCCCAATGGTTTGTAGAAATTTTGATCAACATAATGATCCAGTGTCGTCCCACTAATTTTTTCAACCACTTCTTTCATCAGAATAAATCCCAAATCGCTATATTCATAACGTTTAGCTTCTCCCAAGGGACTTTGGTAAATTTGGTTCATGATGTATTCCTTCGCCAAATAATTGGTATATAAACTATCTGCAACCTGAATGGGGTATTTGGCAGTTTGGGCTTTTGAAAAAGTATTGCTATCTAATTTTCCATGGTTTAAAAAGTCCTTGTAAAACGGAATCCATGATTTTAACCCCGCTTGATGAGTCAATATATCCCGTATAATTAACTTTTCTTTGTTGGTTCCTTTAGCTTGAGGTAAGATATTTCCCAAAATATCGTCCAAATTCAATTTACCTTCCTCGTATAACTTCATCACTGCCAAAGTAGTAGCACAAACCTTTGTCAAGGAAGCCAAGTCATATAAGTCATTATTGATTACAGCCATGGTATCCAAATATGTTCTACTTCCAAATGATTTCTGATAAAAAACTTTTCCATCGTAAATGGCTATAATTTGGCAACCCGGAAATACCTTGTCTTTTATGCAATTATGTATGATGGTTTCAATGGTGTCCAATTGTTGGGTTCTTATTCCTATTTCTTCAGGGAAGGTGTATTTAAGTCGCAAATTGGAGGTGGTTTTAATGCCCGAACCCAGTTTGAAGGTTGGAGAGGCTGTAACCGGTAACTTACCGCTACTGTTGATAGCCCCGGCTATCATTTGTGCCGTAACGTTTTCTGATACTTTAGAGGGTTGATAGCTTACATAAAGACCATCAATATTTGAGAAATCTTTAATTTTACTTAATGAATATGGATTTGCAAACAGCCCTAAAATGATTTTATTGTTCTTTTTTACCTCATGTATAAAATTGTAGGTAGAAGTAGTGACACCATAATTATATTGAGGCAAAGAATTGGTATTGTGAACACCCATGATAACTATATTGAAAGGTTTTAATGCATTCACCAGAGAATCAACATGTTTAGGGGTCGCTTGCTTGGGTAAATGAAAATGACTGAATTGAAAATAAGTATTCAATCGTTCTTCAAAAGACGAAGAGGCATCATTTCCAATGGAAACCACTGCAACTTTTATTGAATCCACTCTTTTAAGTGGTAAAATATCGTCATTATTCCTGAGCAGAGTCACTGCATTTTCAAAAAGTTTTTGGTTCAAATACTGCGATTTAGCATTATTCAAATCCTTGCCTATATTCGTTAAATTCACAGCTTTGTATTCCGATAAGCCGGTCCATTCTTTCCAACGCAATATTTTCAAACATTTTTCATCAAGGATCTCTTTTTTTATCAAATTGCTATCGATGGCGAGTTTAATTTCTTTAATGGCCGCTTTAAAATTCTCAGGTAACAATAAGACGTCGTTACCGGCCAATAAAGCTTTTAATTCAATTTCCCCCGGTTTTGCAAAATGTCCGGCACCTTTCATGTCGAGGGCATCGGTAAAAACCAAGCCATGGTATCCAATTTCATTTCTCAGCAAATCAGTAACAATGGCCGGAGAAAGTGAAGAAGCGCGATTGTGGGTACTATCCAGTGCAGGGACATATAAATGGGCACACATCACCCCGGCAATGCCACTGTTAAAAAGCTTTTTAAAAGGAAATAAATCAATATTTTTTATGGTTTCTACATCATGATGAATTACAGGAAGGGAAAGATGGGAGTCGGTATCCGTATCCCCATGACCCGGAAAATGCTTGGCAACCGCGAGTATATGTTGATTTTGTAACCCCTGCATGTAATTCAAAGCTTTGCGCCAAACATTCATTTTATCTTCGCCGAAAGATCGGGTATTGATTACCGGATTGGCTGGATTACTATTGATATCCACATCCGGAGCAAAATTGATGTTGATGCCGATTCTTTTGCATTCCTTAGCAATTTCGGAACCCATTTCATACACCAAATCATCATTTGCCATGGCTCCTAAAGTCATTTGGCGAGGAAAAGGCTGGGTACTGTCCAATCGCATGCTCAAACCCCATTCTGCATCAATGGCTACAAATAATGGAACCGGACTAATAGATTGCCAAAAATTGGTTATGCTTGCTTGTTCCACCGGACCTCCTTGAAAAAAGCAAAGGCCCCCAATCTGATATTCTTTTATATAGGATGTTATTGAATCGTAATAGGTTTGTGATTTTTGAGTTAAAGCCCTCAACATAAACAACTGACCAATTTTTTGGTCTAAAGTAAGCTTTTGAAATACAGAATCAGCCCAAGAAAGGTTTGAATTTAAGGTATGGTTTGAATATCCTTTTTGGAGTATCAGAAAAAATGAAAGGAGGAAGAAAATGCTGAGTTTTTTTATCATATTAGCGGAAAAACCTGAGTTAATTTTGAAATCAATGCTGATACAAAATTAATTTTAAACTCAGATTAAATCACTATCAGTAAAAAATAATCTATAAATTCACCTTAATATTCTATCACTATCCCAAGCGCTTCCGAAATTGTACCCGAAAAGTTGCTTATGTACTTCCCTTGATATCGTGTATTGTCTGTTGGGTCCGTTAATGGCAATCCATTGCTGTCCTGAACCACATTTAAAATGGGAGGTAATTCCGATTTGAAATTATATACGTTTTGCATGTCGAAATAGATGTTAAGCGACCATTTTTTGAAAAAGTACTTTTTGTCGATTCTGAAATCCAACCCATGATTGGCTTTTAGCCGCATGCTGTTTAATTGCGCATAATCAAGAATGCCTTGAGGGTTAATATCCCAATTGGTTTTCAGTATGCTGGCACTATAATTATAAGGAGTATATGGCGAGCCCAAAGAATAGCGCCATTTGATACCCAATTCCCAATGGTGCTTAAATGCTTTACCTAAAACAAAGTTGACAATGTGTTTATTATCCCATGAGGACGAAATATATTGATCATTTTTATCTTTAAACTCGCTTCTTACGAAAGTATAGGTGAGTAATCCGTAAAAGCCTTTAAACATCTTTTGCTGGGCAAGAAACTCAATTCCATAAGCCCTGCCCTTAGATGTTGAGGAGATCGGAAGAGCGTCGTGTAGGGAAAGAGTGTTCAGAGCCGTGT
>CAZJBB010000216.1:0-5303 GCA_964543995.1 uncultured Bacteroidales bacterium | reverse complement strand
CTACACGGCTCTGAACACTCTTTCCCTACACGACGCTCTTCCGATCTTTTCCAGGCTTTCACAAAAGCAAAATCGGCGGTTAAAGCATGTTCAAGAATATGCATCTTTCCGTTAAATTCTCTTTCTTCTTTCCCAATTGCAACCTCTGTTCCATAACCGGCCGGAACAAAAAAGGCAGGAATTCCTGCGCCGCCGGCTCTAATTCGCTCGGCTAAGGTGCCTTGAGGATTTAATTCCACTTCTAATTCTCCGGATAGCATCTGACGCTCAAATTCGGCGTTTTCGCCAACGTAGGAAGCCACCATTTTTTTTATTTGTTTGTTTTTAAGCAACAAACCTAAGCCAAAATCATCAACTCCGCAATTGTTTGAAATACAAATTAATCCGTTAATTTGCTTTTGAGCCAACACCCTGATTACATTTTCAGGTATGCCGCACAGTCCAAAACCGCCAAACATCACTGTCATGTTGCTGCTTAGCCCTTGAATGGCTTCTTCTGCGTTTTTTACAACTTTATTCATGTTTATTTTCTTAATATTTAAGTTTATGTTACTGAAAGAAAAACCTCATTCGATTTAATAACTGCTTCATGCAATTTATTGACATCTAATGGAATATCTAATTTGTTTTGTGCAAGAAACTCCACTAAAGATTCCGCACTTAAATTTCCCACCAACTCTTCTCCCGACATGGGACAACCACCCAAACCAAGCAAAGAAGTATCGAAAAACCGACAACCTGAATGGTAGGCAATTTCTACTTTGCTGAGTGCTTCACTATGTTTTACATGAAGGTGCAATCCAAAATCCATTTCCGGAAATTGAAATGGCAGTATTTTAAACAAAGAGGAAATGGCAGCATTATCCCCAACGCCCAAAGTGTCAGCGAGACTGATGGTTTTGATTTGGAGTTTGTCCAACTTTTCGATAGCAGCAATAATTAATTCATCATTATGTTCGTCACCGTATGGATTTCCAAAAGCCATGGAAAAGTAAATCAACAATTCCTTGTTCTTTTGATAGCAAAGTTCCTGAATATCAGCTATGTTGTTCAATGCTTCTTCAACGGTTGCATTAATGTTTCGTTTTAAAAAAGTGGGAGAGGTGGAAAAGGGGTACCCAAAATAATTAATTTCCTCAAAGGATGCAGCTATTTGAGCGCCTCTTAAATTTCCAACAATGGCTAATAATTTTGATTTGGTTGATGATACATCCATTAAGCTGAGAACCTCTGCGGTATCGCTTAACTGAGGAATGGCTTTGGGCGAAACAAAACTCCCAAAATCTATGGTATGAAACCCCACTTTAAGTAAACAATTGATATAGTCTGCTTTCACCTTGGTTGGAATAAATGTTTTTATTCCTTGCATGGCATCGCGAGGGGTAACCATTATCTTCATAGAAATATTTCTTTGTTTTTTATAATAACCTTTGAATTGGAAAATTGTTTAATCTATGATGATATATTATTCTAGCTCAATGAGTAAGGAAGAAGATTCCACCATTTCGTTTTGTATGGCATTCACTTTTATGATTTTAGCTGCTTTTTGAGCAACGATATTATTCTCCATTTTCATGGATTCAACCACAACCAAAATATCTCCTTTTTTAACTTCATCTCCCTCATTCACATTCACTTTAATCACTTTGCCGGGCATGGGAGAATATATATGATTTTGGTCTTCACCGCTTTGGCCTCCTGTTCCGCTAAAGATATCCTCGTTCAGTAAAATGTCCTTTCGAACGGCATGGTAGATGTTTCCATCAATAGAAATAAAAGCTTTTCCCGATGCATCATTCGAAACAAAGGAGGTAAAGGTATCGCTACCTATCATGAGGTCCATTTTACCATTGAAATTATGCAGGAGTTGAACTGGATACAGATGGTTAGAAATTTCAAATTCATAATGAATTTTTTTGCAATTTAAGAATATACCCATCTCTTCTCCTTCAAAAAGAACATTGAACTTCATTAAATCTCTCCAATAGCCTATTTGAGTCCATAGGTTTTGATGTACAACTTCTTTTTCATTTAAACTGTGCATCAAGTATGAAATTAGCGGAATGTAAAATGGGGTATTCTTTTTCCCATTTTCGCATAAAGAAAGCATTTCGTCCTTGAATTCATCGCAAAATTTGGTGGAAATCGTATTCTTTATATAAGATGGGTGTTGCATTAAATGTATTAGGTAAGGAATATTGGTTTTTATTCCTTGAACTATATAATCTTGCAGAGCGATAATCATTTTCTTTCGGGCATTTTCCCTATCGGGACCCCAGATGATTAATTTGCTGATCATAGGATCGAAGAAACTTTCGATAGTACAAGCTTTTTCAATCCCGGTATCAATTCGAATTCCTTCTCCACTGGGCTCCTTATAATAGGTCATTTTTCCCGGCGAAGGCATGAAATTGTTTTCCGGATCTTCGGCATACACCCTGCATTCTATGGCATGACCATTTTGTTTAATATCTTCTTGTTTAAAGGAAAGTGGATTTCCGGCGGCTATCAAAATTTGCTCTCTTACGATATCGATACCGGTAACCATTTCAGTAACAGGATGCTCTACCTGAACTCGAGTATTCATTTCTAAGAAATAGAAATTCAAGTCTTTATCTACTAAAAACTCTATGGTTCCAGCATTGTTATATCCAATTTCTTTCCCAATTTTTACGGCAGTTTCTCCCATTTTAAGTCGAACTTCCTGAGTTAGGGTAGGCGAGGGTGACTCTTCCACTATTTTCTGATAACGTCTTTGAATGCTACATTCTCTTTCGAAAAGGTGGACTACATTCCCGAAATTATCACCAATAACTTGAATTTCAATATGTCTCGGCTCTTCGATGAATTTTTCAATATAAATGGTTCCGTCGCCAAAGTATGATTTGGCTTCTCTTGAAGTAGATTCCAACGATTCTTTAAGTTGACTGTCATCATGTACAATGCGCATGCCTTTTCCTCCACCACCTGCAGCAGCTTTAATGAGTAGGGGATAGGCAATGGTTTTACTGGCGGCCAATAAGGTTTCCACATCACCGGTAACGCCTTCCGTCATGGGAATATTGATTTTTTTAGCAAAAGTTCTTGCTTCAATTTTGTTCCCCATAATATGCATGGCATCGGTATGTGGGCCAATAAAGGTGATTCCTTTGGCTTTGCAGGCTCTCACAAAATTTGCATTTTCAGCTAAAAAGCCATATCCGGGGTGAACAGCATCGCATTTTGACTTCACAGCAACATCAATCATTTTATCAATATTCAGGTAAGTATCGCTGAGTTCTACTTTACCAATACAATAAGCTTCGTCGCCTAATTTAACATGCAGGGCATCGGCTTCTACTTCCGAATACACGCATACTGTTTTAATTCCCAGTACTTTGGCCGATTTTATAATTCTTATGGCAATTTCGCCACGGTTGGCCACCAATATCTTGTTGAATAACTTCATGTTTTAATTATTTTCTTTTGATTGAACCCAATTGGGTTTTCTTTTTTCAAGGAAAGCAGCCATTCCTTCTTGCCCTTCCGACGATGCCCTGATTTCGGCAATCATTTTGGCTGTATAGGTATAGGCTTCATCTAATGTCATAGTGTTTGCAATATTGTAAATCAATGTTTTACAATGAGCCATGGCATCCGGTCCACTGGTTTTTAAATGTTCTATGATGGAATATACATAAGCATCCAATGCATCGGGAGCCAAAGATTTGTTTACAAGTTTATATTGTTCTGCTTCCTTCCCTTTAATTCTTTTGCCGGTGAGCATTAAATCTCGCATGCCAAATTCGCCAACTCTTTTAATTACGTAAGGAGAAATACAAGCCGGAACGATGCCAATTTTAACTTCACTCAAAGAAAAAGTTGCTTCATCCGATGCATAAGCGAAATCGCAAGCTGATAACAATCCGTTTGCGCCCCCTAATGAAACGCCATGCACTATGGCAATGGTGGGTTTTTTGCAAGTATAAATGGTATAAAAACATTTCGACAAATTCAAGCTTTCCTCATAATTTACTTCGTAAGTGTTTTTAGCTACATCTCTCATCCAGTTTAAATCCACTCCGGCGCAAAAAGATTTGTCTCTCCCTCTGATAATCAAACAAATAATGTCTTTACTCTCATTTAGGTTTTCAACACACTCTGTGATTTCTTCTAACATTATTTTATTAAAAGCATTATGCACCTCAGGGCGATTTAACCAAAGGGTTCCCACACGGTCAATAATTTCCAGTTCTATGGTTTGATAACTTTTCATCTTAAATTTTAAAATTACATTCTGAATACACCAAATTTTGGTTCGGGGTATTTGTTATTCAAAGAAGCCGCGATACCTAATCCTATGATTTTTCTTGTGTCAACCGGATCAATGATGCCATCGTCCCATAAACGAGAAGTGCTGAAATATGCAGAACCTTCAGTTTCATAGGTTTTTAAAATGCTGTTTCTTAAGGCTTCTTCTTCATCTTTAGGTAAGGTTTTGCCTTTGGCAGCCAATTGTTCTTGTTTTACTTGCACCAATACTCCGGCAGCTTGTTCGCCACCCATGACCGATATTTTTGCATTGGGCCACATAAACAGCAAACGGGGTTCATAGGCACGTCCTGCCATGGCATAGTTACCGGCTCCAAAGGAGCCACCGAAAATTACCGAGAATTTCGGAACATTGGCATTTGCTACCGCGTGCACAAGCTTTGCTCCGTTACGGGCAATACCTCCTCTTTCATACTCCTTGCCAACAATAAATCCGGTAATGTTTTGTAAAAAGAGTAAGGGGATTTTACGAATTGAACATAATTCAACAAAATGAGCTGCTTTTAAGGAGGTCTCCGAAAAGAATACTCCGTTATTGGCAACAATTCCCACAGGATAACCCATAATATTTGCAAATCCCGTAACTACGGTAGGAGCATAACGGGCTTTAAATTCATGAAAACGGCTTCCGTCCACCATACGCATGATTATTTCTCTTGAATCCACCGGTTTTTTCAAGTCCATGGGGGCAATGCCATACAATTCTTCGGGGTCGTAGGCCGGTTCTTCAATAGGTGCACGCTCAAGTATTTGTTTGTCGCTGGTTCGTAAGGTTTCGAAAATATTTCGGCATATCTGTATGGCATGACGATCATTTTCTGCAAAATGATCCGAAACCCCTGAGATAGAAGTGTGTACATCTGCTCCGCCCAATTCTTCAGCGCTGACTTCAACTCCGGTAGCTGCTTTCACCAAAGGTGGACCTCCAATGAAAATGGTACCTTGGTTTTTAACAATGATGGTTTCGTCGCTCATCGCAGGCACATAAGCAC
>CAZJBB010000215.1:0-5368 GCA_964543995.1 uncultured Bacteroidales bacterium | reverse complement strand
CTTCAGGTGACTGGAGTTCAGACGTGTGCTCTTCCGATCTACCCATACGCGAAAATTTTAAAACTTTACGATTATTCAGAAAATCATGCGCAGAAAAAGTAGATGGATTAAGAATTCTACAGTATCTGAAATCTGAACAAAAACTCTCGAAAAATGAGTCCATTTACCTGATTGATTATCTACAACGATTTTTCCCTACATTATTTGAAGAGAATTTTCAACTTCTGAATGATTTTACTTTTGAGCATTCATCCCTTACAGATTTGAATGACATTAGAAATCTTTTGTTTGAGTTAGAAAATAAATTTCGATTGCAGTATAAAATTATTGACTGGTATTAGTTTTCTAATGACAATCCAGCAACTACCACGAAGGGGTATGGCATAAAAAAAGCGACCTAAGTCGCTTTTAATAAGTTTTACAAGAAAAAGAATCTTAATAACCTGAATTGTAGTTATTGGTTTTCTTAAAGTTGTCTCTTCTGCCGCCATTACTTCTACTGCGTTCTTCACCTTCTTTTCTTTCGATAGATTGGTTAACTGTCATAGCTCTGCCTTTAATTTCCAGACCGTTTAACTGTTCAATAGCTTGTTCAGCTTCAGCGTCGTCAGGCATTTCAACGAAACCAAATCCTTTGCTTCTTCCGGAGTACTTGTCAGTAATAATTTTAACTGAAGCAACCTCTCCATACTCTTCAAACATTTTTTGTAATTCATCTTCAGACATACCATATTGAAGATTTCCTGCGTAAATTTTCATACTCGATAATTTAATATTAATTGGTTATAATTTCACAAAGGTAAACACTTTTAATTGAAGATATAGCAAATGATTGAAATTTATTTTTTTTTCAAATAAATTATCACTTTTCTCTAGGTCAATTCTATCAATTGGTGCAACTTTTCTACCTGAATATCCCAGTTGAAATTATTCTGAATGAAAGCATAACCGCCTTCAGATATTTTTGTATAAGCCTCATTATCATTCAAAAGCTTACTTATTTTAATGGCATAATCTTCGGGAGAGTAACCAACAAAAATTTCTTTATCCTCAATTGCGCCTAAAGCTTTGTTTGCTAAACCAGAAGTTACGCAAGGAAGCTTCATTGCCATGGCTTCAAGTAATTTGTTTTGTAAACCGGTTCCAATTTGCATTGGAGCCACAAATATTTTCGATTTTGCATAACAATCACGAATATTTTCTACCCATCCAGTAACAATTACATTTTTCGAAGCAAGTTTCAGAACCTTTTTATCAGGAGATGCACCCGCGATTAAAATTCTAACATCAGGAAAGGTTTTCCGCAATTCGGGTAATACTTGCTGAACAAGATATTCTACACTATTTATATTGGGAGGATAAGACATATTGCCAGTAAACAAAATATCAAATTCCTTTTCCAAAGAATAAGGACAAAAATGCTCTGAATCAACGCCATTGGGTATAACCAAAATTTTGTCGTTTTCAGGATGAAGAATAGATTCTCTATCAGGCTCAGAAATAATTAGCTTATTGTTGAAATAACTAAAAATATCGGTCTCATATTTCCTCACACGCCTGGCCTCCATTTGCAACAATGGCTTCATATAAATAGAGGCTTTCAACGACATTCTTTCCATTCCTTTTGAGAAAATATCCTGATAATCCAAGGTTTTAGGGATGTTAAGGTCTTTAACATATTCTGTAACCCGGATTAGTTGACAGAAAATATGATTAGGTTTTATTTCAGCAATCTTTTCCAGCACCTTACGCTTGATAAAAGGATGATAAAAATATCCAATTTGAAATGGTAAGCCATTGAATAATGCTCTTATAAGTCCAAGATAAATATTGATTTTGCTTAGTTTAACTATTGTAATGGATGCGCAGTATTCGGATAAAATTTCTTTTGCTTTTGGATGTAATTCTGAGTCGTTAATGCAAAAGAGGTGAATCTCATAAAACCTTGATAAATACCTGATATGATGAAATGCACGCAACTTATCCCCTTTTTCTAAGGGATAAGGAACTCTCGATAACAGAACGAAAAGTTTCATGCGTTTTTTTTGGTAAAATTATTCAAAATGTTTTAATAGACAAAATTTAATAAATTTAATTACGAAATTTTACAAGGCTTTTATAAAATTCAATCAGCAATTCCGTAGTATTTAGAATATTATGATGCTCCTTAATAAGAGCATAGGCATTATTGCCAATCAAGCTGTTTTTATCAGAATTGTTAATACACAAACTAAATTTCTCGACAAATTGTTCTACAGAATTGGCAATATAAATATCTTTTCCATCAGTATAATTAATTCCTTCTGCCCCGATAGCCGTAGAAATTATGGCTTTGCCCTGCGACATGCCTTCCACAATTTTAATCCGCACACCACTGCCTGAAAACAAAGGAACAAACATGATATCATGAGAATTAATAAATTCACTGGCATCCTGAACCTCCCCTACTATTTCCAGATTACTATAACTATAATTATAAATCCACTCAGGCATATTGCGACCTGCAAGAAACACTTTATTATCAGGGAAACTTGCTTCAATCAAAGGCATACAATGATCAAGAAACCATTTGATGCCTTCCTGATTTGGAATCCAATCCATAGAACCAATATGAAAAAAAGAAATTTTATCAGAACTTCGCTGTTCATCTATTTTTTCTGAAACAGACATGCCAAAAGGTATGGTTGTTACGGGAACAGAAACACCCGATTTTCTAATAAATTCAGCATCCGCTTCTGCAATGCATGCCACTCCATCCACTGCGTTAAAAACATGTTGTTCAAACTTTTTAAGCTTTTTAACCTGCAGATTAAGGTAGCCCTTTTTTAAGGGATTTTTACTGTTATCAGCAATTCCCTTCCATATTAAATGCTCAATATTATGAGCACGCAAAACTATAGCTGCATCAGAGTTATCACGTAATGTAGAAATATACGGCCCGATATAAACAGTCTCCAGTTGGATGATATCGTATTTTTTGGCTTGCAATATTTCTTTCAATTTTTTATGCATATCCTCATTATCAAATCTCTGAACATGATAAGACTTTGAAGAAAATAAATTTAGAAAAGCATCAGTAAAACGCAAACTTGTATCAATGAATACCGCCTGAAAATTTGTTTTATCGCGATAATCAGAAGGAAGTTTATCAACATCAACAAAGTACTTATTTGTACTAATGGCAAGAACATCTACCTTATGGCCTGCATGAATTAATCCTTCTGCAAGATTATACATAGCAATGGGACCTCCCTCTTTTGGGGGAAAGGGTGATTTATTGCATATCTGCAGAATGTTCATCAGTGTTCTGTTTTTTCTTTGATAAAAATTTCAACTTCAATTTGCTCCACAATTTGTCGCGCAAAATAAACCACCAGTCGATGTTTAACACTCTTGAATCAGTAGTAGCAGAATAAGTGAGCAATATACCTATTGGCAAATAGACCAATGAAGAGAGCCACATGCCCTGAAAAGGAGATAAAATATCTTCTCTTGCAAATTTCTCCCCTGTCATTGATATCACATGAAAGACAATAAAAAACAAGGTGGAAAACACCACCGGTAACCCCAAACCACCTTTTCGTATTATTGCACCCAAAGGAGCTCCTATGAAAAACAATATCAGACAAGCAATTGATAATGTAAATTTACGCTGCCACTCAATGCCGAATTTGGCAATGACTTCACTCTTAACCGACATTTCTTTACCCATATATTCAATTTGCTGAGTGATTGCTCTGGAAGTATTCAAAGCCATAGCCACCATTTCTTTTTGTTCGTTCTTTGGGAAATTTGAAATAAAATCGTCGGCCAAAGGTTGGGGATTTTTCGCAGGATCCCAAAGATTGGTATCGACAAAGCCGTAATAATAAAAATTCCTGATCAAATAATCATGGATTTCCTTCCTTCGTTTATCGAATTCCATTTGCAAAGTATCTTTTTGCAACGACAATTGATGCAGGTTCAGCATCTGATAATTATCTTTAAACAAATCTTCCTTGCTACGAATCATATTAAGTTCCGTAAGGTCAATTCTTCTCATCTCTTCATCAAAATGGGTTCTTTGTAAAGGTCTGTTCATGGCATTACGATCAGAATTGGGCTCGTAATAATTCAATCCATTATATAAGGTAAAAATCAAAAAACGATTATCAGGCGTAGTTTCCATTTTGCCTCTTTCAGCCACCGTCATATTATTATTGCCCATGCCTTCTGTATGATCGAAAATCATAACATCATTGATGGTTACGCCATCTTTTTCTTTCTTTCCGACTCTTATCACGTAGCCCTGCAAATCCTTATAAAACACACCTTCATTAATGTTCAGGGCGGGTTTTTTTTCACGTACATCAAATAATAAGGTTCCGTATTTTAGGTTTACAATGGGTAACACATAATTGGAAAAATAAAAAGCAACCCCACTTAAAACCACCATGGCAACAATCAATGGAGCCATTGCCCTGCGGAAGGATATTCCTGATGATTTTATAGCAACCAATTCATAATTCTCTCCAAGATTGCCAAAGGTCATCAATGACGCTAACAATACAGCCAAAGGCAATGCCATGGGTATAAATGTTAAGGACGCATAACCCAGCAATTCGAGAATAATATACCATTCAAAACCTTTCCCAACGAAATCGTCCACATACTTCCAGACAAACTGCAACACCAGGATGAACAGGGCAATGAAGAAAGTTAGCACCATAGGTCCTAAGAATGATTTCAAAACAAACCAATCCAGTTTCTTCAAAGTTAATTTTTCAGGTAATAGAGGCAATTTCTTTTAGTTTAATTTTTATACAAACAACATTCTCCTGTTTCCAATCATCATTTAGCAAAAGTCATTTCATCAATAAGGCGACTTGCTCCTGCATATTTATCAATAATAAACAAACAATAGCGGATATCAAGCGAAATATTTCTGCAAATTTCAGGATTATATACTATATCGCTCATAGTGCCTTCCCATACCCTATCGAAATTAATTCCAATCAGTTGTCCATCGGCATTTAATACCGGACTACCGGAATTGCCTCCCGTTGTATGATTGGTAGCGGTAAAAGCCACATGCATAGAGCCATCTTTATCTCCATACATACCATAATCTTTTTTAAAGTACAGGTTTTTAAGTTTATCATCCACAGCATAATCATAAATGGTGGAATCTTCTTTTTCCACAACACCTTTCAATGTTGTAAAATAAGTATAATCAACCCCATCCCTTGGTTTAAACCCGGAAACTTTTCCATAAGCAACTCTAAGAGTTGAATTGGCATCAGGATAAAACTTTTTCGCTGGCAACATTTCCATCAAACCTTTGAGATCGGAAGAGCACACGTCTGAACTCCAGTCACCTGAAGCTATC
>CAZJBB010000214.1:0-5423 GCA_964543995.1 uncultured Bacteroidales bacterium | reverse complement strand
TCCGATCTGAAGTTCCGGCAGGCTTAGTTTTTAAAGCCCAAATAAAAAATGATTCTTTTGCTTTCTTTCTTTTTACTGAAAACAGTAAATTTATAAAAGAGAACGCGATTTTTCTTATTCAATATAATGTGTTTAATGATTCAATTAAGACTTATAAAAACGCTCTCCACTCAAAAGCTGATATCTCTCAAATTTACCCTTTTCATAACTCAATTGCCTTTTTAACCAAAGAAAAGACCTTATACAATTTGCAACTTTATGATTTAGAAAGCAATTCAATAAAAATAATGGAGGTTTTTAATGAAAAAGGATATACAATACGATCAAAATTGAATGAATTAAATGATTGCTTTTATTTTCTTTTTAAACGGAAGCCAAGTCGCTCAAAATCAGAGATGATATTGAAAACATTGGGTTTAAAAACATTCAAGTCGGATACAATGCTTGTTTCTCCATCTGAAGGAGTGGTGCTAAATAATTCGGAATTTACTGTTTTGGGCGATTCCTCTGTTTTGTTTTTTGGCGCATATATTAATGAAGACGAAAAATCATCATATGCTGATAATTTATTAGAAGAGGAGGCAACAGGCATGTACGTTTCTAAATATACAAATGGGAAACAGGAGTTCATTTCCTATTATAACTTTACCGATATGAAAAGCTTCTATCGCTATATGAGCGAAAATGAAGTTGCTGCGATGAAAAAAAAACTTGCCAAGGCTTCAAGTAACTCGAAAAGGAGCTCTATGAATTATAAATTACTTCTCCACAATATTAAGAAATACAGCAATCAAAACATCATTCTATTTGAAACGTACTTTCCTGAATACAGAACTGTAAACAATAATACCTATGATTATTATGGACGTCTTGTGCCTACTACATATACTGTATTTGATGGGTATCGTTATCAAAAGGCATTTGTTATGAGTTTTGATTCAACAGGAAAGCTACTTTGGGAAAACACCATGCAGTTAATCAATATTTTAGAAGATGCCATCATCGATAAAACAGAGATCATGGTGACAAACGATGAAGTTTTAACGGCCGCGTTAAATGATGGTGAAATTAATTCCAAAATAGCTCATAGCTCCGAAGAATATAGTGATTTCCCTTCTACTCGAATCGAAAGTTTATATCGAACAGACCAGATTGTTAGTTCTAATCCAGAGAACTTACAATATTGGTATGAAAATTATTTTATAGCTTTTGGCTACCAGGTGATTAAAAACAATACTCTTGTTGATAAAAATAAACGTAGAGTTTTTTATGTCAATAAGATTGCATATCAATAGAATTCATTAAATACATCAAAGTGGGATTATTTTCAGACAAAGAAGCAAATACAGTATTAAGAAATAAAAATTTCAAATTTTTCCTTGCAGGAAGATTCTTGTTAACCTTTACCATTCAAATGCAATTTATAATTGTGGCTTCTTTGGTTTACAGTATAACAAAAGATCCTCTTTCACTTGGTTTAGTTGGTTTAGCGGAAGTGATCCCATTTATCACAACTGCTTTATTTTCAGGCCTTATTGCTGATAAATATCCAAAGAAAAGGATCATTCAGTCTAGTAGTTTGTTATATGTGTTTTGTGCTTTAGCCTTATTTAGTGTTTCTTTTAAAGAGTTAAATCAATTAACGGTGTATTATATTTATGCGATTATTTTTATTTCAGGGATTGCAAGATCTTTTATTTATCCATCCTTAGTTGCCCTGATGGCTCAGATTGTTGTTAAAGAGCATTATGTATATTCATCTTCATGGAATAGCTTGTTTTGGCACATTGCCTTGGTCATTGGCCCTCCTATTGGAGGTTTGATTTATGATTTAAGTAATGCTCAATTTGCGTTTGCTGTGGTTTTAAGTTTTTCATTCATTAGCTTTCTTGTTTATAGCCAAATTGAAAATATTAAGGCGGAAAAGAAAACCTCAGAAATGTCTAAAATTCAAGAAATTATGATTGGGCTTAGATTTGTTTTTAATACTCAGGTCGTTTTAGGAGCTTTATCATTAGACATGTTTGCAGTGTTGTTTGGAGGCGCCATTTCAATGTTGCCGGTTTTTACAAATGAAATTTTGCATGTGGGTTCAGTAGGATTCGGAATTTTAAGGGCAGCCCCGGCATTTGGTGCAGTTATGATGTCTTTTTATTTGGCATATCATCCTCCTCAAAAAAACACCGGAGTAAAACTTTTAATTGCTGTAGCTGGCTTTGGAGCCAGTATTATTTTATTTGCCATTTCAAAGAATTTTTATCTTTCTTTTGCCATGTTGCTAATGAGTGGGCTATTTGATAGCGTCAGCGTAGTAATACGATCTACCATTGTCCAATTGTATACCCCAAATGAAATGAGGGGTAGAGTTGCTTCCGTCAATAGTATTTTTATTGGCTCCTCTAATGAAATAGGTGCCTTTGAATCTGGCGTAACAGCAAGATGGTTGGGTTTGGTTCCTTCTGTAATTATGGGCGGGATAATTACGATATTAATCGCTGCATCCACATATTATATTGCCCCTAATTTGAGAAAGCTCAAATTTGAAAAAAAATAGTGTTCTAAACTTGATAATATTAGATTAAGGAGAAAGGGAGTGATGCTAAACAGTTTTTTTTAGTTTCCTTCCCAATTTTGAGATTTAATAGAGAATAAATATATATTTGCTGAAACAAATGTTACTATGGAGAATACAATATTAAAATTGCAACCCAGTGAAGTGTGGTTTTACTTTAATGAAATATGTAAAATTCCAAGACCTTCAAAAAAAGAAGAACAAATTATAGCGTACTTATTAGAATTTGGGACTGCACTAGGTCTAGAAACAATTACAGATAAAGCTAAAAATGTACTAATTAGAAAACCAGGAACTTCTGAATATGAAAACCGTGCTTTTGTTTGTTTACAAAGCCATATTGATATGGTTTGCGAAAAAAACAATGACGTTGAGCACGATTTTGAAAGAGATTCAATAAAACCATGGATTGATGGAGATTGGGTTAAAGCCAAAGGTACAACTTTAGGTGCTGATGATGGTATAGGAATGGCTGTTCAATTGGCTATACTTTCTTCAAAAACTATAGAACATGGACCAATTGAGTGCCTATTTACAGTGGATGAAGAAACTGGTCTTACCGGTGCATTTGCTTTAGAACCTGATTTTCTTAAAAGTAAGATTCTGTTAAACCTAGACAGTGAAGACGATGGACAATTGTTTATTGGATGTGCGGGGGGAAAAGATACCGTTGCTGTTTTTGATTTTGTAGAAGACAGCCATTTTCCTGATGGAACAGCATTTGAAATAAACATTTCGGGGTTAAGTGGTGGACACTCTGGAGATGATATCAATAAAGGTTTGGGGAATTCCAATAAAATATTGAATAGGATATTATACAAAGGACAGGAAGCATGTGGCTTGAGAATTTCTGAGATAGATGGAGGAAATTTACGAAATGCCATTCCTAGAGAAGCAAAAGCTATAATAGTCGTTCCAACTAAATATACTGATATTTTTAAAAAGTTATTTGAAACCACCACCACTGAAATTAAAAATGAATTAAGCAGTACCGAGAGGAATTTGAAAATAGTATTAAAAGAATCTCCACGCCCCAGCAAGCTAATTGATGTCAGTACACAAAGCAATTTATTGAATGCTTTGTATGTCTGCCCACATGGTGTCATTGCCATGAGTGCTGATATGCCGGGATTGGTTGAAACATCTACTAATCTCGCTTCAATTAAAATGGACAACAAGGAGATAGTTGTGACCACTAGCCAAAGAAGTTCCATTGAAAGCGCAAAAGATGATATTGTAAAATGGGTTGATATTGTATTCAGAATGGCTGGTGCTAAAACATCTCATGGGGATGGTTATCCCGGATGGAAGCCGAATGTCAACTCTCCAATAATGGAGATAACAAAAGAAGCTTATAGGAGGTTATTTGACGAAGAAGCCCAAGTTTTGGCTATACACGCAGGTTTGGAGTGTGGTCTCATAGGAGAGAAGTATCCGGGAATGGATATGATTTCTTTTGGCCCCACCTTAAGAGGGGTGCACTCTCCTGATGAAAGACTAAAAATTGACACCGTTGAACGATTTTGGACGCTCACATTAGAAGTATTAAAAAACATCCCTATAATATAAGGAGTAAGTTTTTATAATCCCACATTAAATCCAATTCTTATAATTGGGTTTTGGTATAAAGAGTATGGCGTTTCATTCAAGTTATAAAGTGCAATAATGTTCATTGAAAAATTTCCACCTAAGGATTGTACATATCCTCCTCCAATAAGATAATAGGGTTCATATATCCTTTTGGTTTTATTAAACACGCCATAAGGGTCCACTAATAATGTTTTATAATTTATTAGCTGATACTCCAGGTGGGCGAATAGATTCTCTAAAATGTAAAAACGCCCAAAGGCATTACCTCCATATATTGAAGTAGAAAAAGCGGGAGTCCATCTTTTATCACTATAATATTGGTAGTTTATTCCAAGTCCAAGAGCAATACGATTTGTTACCCAGCAACCTAATGATGGGGATAAATCTATTAAAGTAATGGTTCCAAATTGGAGCCCAACATTGCCTCCAAGGAATAATCTTTTACCAAAAGGTTGGTTTTTGAATTTATTTTCAGAGAAATTTTGGCAAAAAACAGTTGAAAAAAGGAAGGTGAAGAGGATAAAAGCAAATATTTTTTTAGTCATGATGTGAGAATTAATCCACAAATTTAAAGAAAAAAACAAGATGATACAATTAAAAACAAAAAAGATAAAAATTATTCTCCTTGATTAACAGGCATTTGAGTAATTATTGAAAAAAAAGTGAAAAATAAAGTAAAATTAATTTGGAGATATAAAAATAAGTATTAATTTTGCAATCCCTTTAAACAAGGTAAACGTTCTGTGAAAAACTTAAAAAAAAATATTTTCAAAAATATTTGGAGATATAAAAATAAGTTTTAACTTTGCAGCCCCAATTAAGGGAAAAGTTCATTGAAAAACTGAAGAAGACAATAAGTAGCAAATATCCCTGTATCAATAAATTTGAACAGAGACGAGTAAATCTTGGACATTTAAAGATCAAAATTACTATGGAGAGTTTGATCCTGGCTCAGGATGAACGCTAGCGGCAGGCTTAATACATGCAAGTCGAGGGGCAGCACGAGTAGCAATACTTGGTGGCGACCGGCGCACGGGTGCGTAACGCGTATGCAACCTACCTTTAACTGAAGAATAGCCCCGGGAAATCGGGATTAATACTTCATAATATTATGAAATGGCATCATTTTATAATCAAAGCTCCGGCGGTTAAAGATGGGCATGCGTGACATTAGTTAGTTGGTGAGGTAACGGCTCACCAAGACTTCGATGTCTAGGGGTTCTGAGAGGATTATCCCCCACACTGGTACTGAGACACGGAC
>CAZJBB010000213.1:1208-5441 GCA_964543995.1 uncultured Bacteroidales bacterium | reverse complement strand
CGCTATAGCTCTTGGCAACAGATGGGTTCCAGGAATTGTTAACATCTCCCAGTTTGATAGCGATAAAGTCTTGGTCGACTTGATTGGATGCCGAACTATACGCCCTGGAACTTTCGTATGGGAATGGACTTTGAGGATTAATGAAGACATAGTCTGAGTTCACAAATTTCCACAAATTTCCTCCCGGGAATGAGTTCGTATTTCCAAGAATCACAGATTTGGTTAAAATTACATCTAGGCTAGACACTCCGGAAGAAGAGTTAACATCGGCTGCAATGACTTTATAAGCAGATCCCAATAATTGAGTATTCAGAATATGACGTTGCATCAGTACAAGGTCAAGCGTTGTAATGCCATTATTTGCAGTAACATCATTGTTTTTACCGGGTGTAATTGAGTAGTTTCCACCGGAGGGAACACTAAATGAATACTGACCATTCCCTGAGGTAACTACAGAATCTGTCACTGTTCCATTGGTGCATTTTACAGTAACTCCCTGAACATAACTGTTTTGTTCCGTACGAATCACTCCGGAAAGATTCACATTGGTTGGATTTCCACTTACACTTACCCCTGTGGTTCCTGCTATACCGGTGCAATTATTTACAGTTGCTGTAACCGAATAAGTCCCGCTCATATTTACAGAAGCATTTGGTATGCTTGGGTTTTGTAAGGTAGAAGTAAACCCATTAGGACCTGACCAATTATATACAGCGCCGGAGATGGTACTTGAGGTCAAATTAATAGTACTGTTAATATAAACAGGAGAATTGCTACTGGCAACAGGGGGTGTGGGGGTATTATTTACCGTAATAATTAAAGTATTAGAGGTAACCGGGTTTACGGTAGTACAGGTAGCACTTGCAGTAACGATACAATTTACATTGCTAGCATTATTCAATGTGGATGAAGAATATGAATTCAAATTGGTTCCAACGTTTGAACCATTCACTTTCCATTGGTAAGAAGGATTCGTCCCTGCATTGGTAGGAGTGGCAGTAAATATAACATTGGTACCACTACAAACGGTGGTTAAAGGTGTTGAAATAGAAACCGAAGGCGTAACATTTGGATTTACTGTCATTGTAATTGAATTGGAGGTAACCGAAGCTGAACTAACACAAGCAGCGTTAGAAGTCATCGTTAACGTAATCAAATCATTATTTGCCAGAGCATTATCAGTATAAGAATTAGAATTTGTCCCCACATTATTTCCATTCTTTTTCCATTGATATACAGGATTGGATCCTTGGTTGGTTACATTTGAACTAAATGTCACCGGATTGCCTGCACAAATCACATTCACCGGAGTAGAAATTACAGCCGTTGGAGTGGAAAGTGGATTTACTGTAACGTTCATAAATTGGGATGAGGAAGAACAGCCGTATTGATTTGAAGTAGTTACTGAATAATTTCCGGTTTGGTTTACTAAAATTGAGGGACTGGTCTCTCCATGAGGATACCAAGAATTTGAAGAGTTGCTACTAGAAGTTAATGTAACACTTCCTCCGGAACATAAGCTTGTAGAACCACTTGGGGTTATCGTTGGTACTGTTGGATTGGGATTTACAGTCACAATAACCGGAGTGGATGTGGCAGTACAACCGTTTTGATTTACAGTAAGGGTGTAGGTTCCACCTGTAGTTACTACAATGGAATCAGTTAGCAATCCATTGCTCCAAATATTTCCGGAAGTTAGATTTGATTTTAACACAACACTTCCCCCTTGGCAGAAAGTTAGAGGGCCAATGGAGGTTACTGTGGCATTTACTGTTGGATTTATAGACATTAAATTATTGCTGACATCATAATTTAATGGATTATTCGCATCTGTTATTCTAATCAATAAATTAGTTGTACTGATATTGGGCACAGCCCAAGAGTAAGTGCCTAAACTTGCAGTTACATTCGACACAATTGAAGTCCAGGTGACACCACCGTCTTTTGAGTAATCTAGATTTACAGTTGTTACCCCAGTGGAAGTAAAATTAATATTGGTATTGGTACATCCACTTATTGTTCCACTATTCATATTAGTTAGAAGCACATTTGCCGGATTGGAGGTAATGGTAAATACATAATTTGAGGCATCTGTTTTACAACTGGCATTATAATCAGAAACCCTCACCAATGCACTGTTTGTTAGCGTGTTAGGAATCGTCCAATTATACGTTCCTGTAACTGAATAGTAATTATTTACAATGGTTGTCCAGCTGGCTCCGTTATTAACACTATAATCAATTTTATAATAATTGGTGGTATTAAATGATGACCATTGAACAGGGATTACACTTCCTACTAATAACACATCCCCTCCTGAAGGGTAATTCAAGGTCAATGCAGGAGAAACAGTGAAATTACTTTCGCTAACATCAAAGTAAGCCGGATTATTAATGTCCGTTATCTTAACCAAATAGTTTTGCGAAGGAGTTCCGGGAACAGTCCAGTTGTAGACTACATTAGATGCGGTATTCGAATAATTCGCGTTTTCAGTAGCCCAAGTGAGTCCATTATCCATTGAGTATTCAATTTTGTAATTTGAGGATACCCCTGCATTCCAAGTAATAGAAGATTGGGTACATGCACCCCACAATCCCGTGTTGTTGTTTGGTGAAATGAGTTCAATTGCCGGTCTAATATAGAAGGTATTGTCACTTACATCATAATTCGTTGGATTATTTGAATCTGTAACTCTTATTCTGGAATTAGGATATGCTGTTAACACCGTTGGTACTGTCCAATTATAGGTTCCGCTATTTGCATAATTACTTACAATATTTTGCCAAGTTGCTCCATTGTTAGTCGAATAATCAATATTAACAAAACCGGTAACAAAAGTTGGAGCAATCCAGGTAATTTGTTTTGATTGTTGCTGATAGTAAGACTCTCCACCATTAGGAGCCTGAACAGTAATATAGGGTTGTGCCGGTGCAATACTAAAATTCGCATCACTTTGATCTAAGATTACGTTGTTCTGATAATCCGTTACTCGTACTCTACAGGTGGTACTTGGGGTATTGGGGACTTGCCAGGCATAGGTGCCGGTGGTGGTGTAGTAGTTCGTCGCTATGTTCGTCCACGTGGAGCCACTATTGGTAGAATAATCTATATTGTAATAGTTTGATGTCCCTACGATGTTCCAGTTGATGTTTTTGGTCGCTGTACCTATGCTTCGTATGTAGGCATTCCATCCTGTGCCTGAGTATCCTGAGCCTCGGTAAAAGGACAAACAACCGGTGCTGTTTGTCGCTGTATAAGTTGCTCCTGTGCCATTTGTCCCCGTGAGTGAGGCCAATAAACTCCCTGTACCGTTGGGACCATCATATATATATAGGTAGCCGGTGATGGATATGCTGTTAAAGGTTATACTTAATTTATTCTGTGGATTATCAGGAGTCAATGTTTGCGTGTAACCGGCACTGGTTGTGCTTCCACTCGGGCCTCCATCGTCATAATAATATCCTGTATTTAACATCAAGGGCGCATTACTCATATTGATGCTCGTCCCTTGGGTGCCCACTGTCGCTTGCCAGGTCTCTCCCCCATTGGGCTGGGTGACCGTTACATTACTTAATATCGTAAAATAAGCATCACTGGTGTCCGAATAGGAATAACATCCTGCATGTGTCAGATTTATTATCTTTATCAGGCATTGGGTGCTTGGTATATTAGGAACCGTCCAAGCATAGGAACCCGTGGTGGTGGTATTGGTGGTAATGTAACTCCATGAAGCACCACCATTGGTAGAATACTGTAATGCAACATTTGCAACTCCGGTAGCATAAGTATAGGTTATCGCTTGGGTCGTCCCTGCGATCCAACTCTGTCCCCCATTGGGGCCCAAAACAGCAACTTGGATATTGGGTGGAGTTACCGTAAATACATTATCACTTTGGTCGATCTTACTCGGATCGTTGGTGTCTTTTACTCGTACCTTACATTGAGTGGATGTAAAATAGGGGACAGACCAGGTGATACTCGTACTGGTGGTGGTTCCTACAGGCAACCATGTAACGCCATTGTCACTTGAGTATTCTACCGTATAGTTACCCGAGGTGCCTCCTGCTGTCCATTGTACCGTAATACTATTACATCCCGTGATGTTCTGTCCTCCATTGGGGTAAGTGACCGTGATATGGGAATAGATCGTAAAATTATAGTTGCTTACATCATAATAGCTATTGTTCGCTACATCTTTTACCTTTAATAAACAGGTCGTACTTGGGGTGTTGG
>CAZJBB010000213.1:0-1108 GCA_964543995.1 uncultured Bacteroidales bacterium | reverse complement strand
GCCAGGTCTCTCCCCCATTGGGCTGGGTGACCGTTACATTACTTAATATCGTAAATGTAGTGTCACTTTTATCCCACCTACAACCGGGATCGACAACATCAGAAATTTTAACCCTAGCGGTATTTGAAACCACATTAGGAACGGTCCATGTATAAGAACCACTAGCAGGGGTTGAACTAATAACAGTATTCCAAGAAGAGCCATTATCGGCAGAGTACTCAATTTTTATATTGCTAACAGAGGCAATATTATATGAATACGTCAAATTTTGTGTGCTTCCAGCAATCCAACTTTGTCCTCCATTGGGGGAGATTAATATCAGGGAGCCATTTATCGTAAAAGTGGCATTGCTAACATCAAATATAGTTGGGGATAATGCATCAACAATTTTTATAATACAATTTGTAGAGTTAATATTTGGTAAAGCCGCCCAGGTAAAAGACCCGGAAGAGGTATTATACGAAGTTGCAATTGCAATATAGGTGCTTCCGTTATCTGTCGAATACAAAATATTATAAAAACCCGAAACTCCAGAACTTGTCCATGTAATTGTTTTTGAGGAGCAGCCTGATAGAACCTCCCCTCCATTAGGAGAAGTAACGGTAATTACTTGGGCATTTGTTGCAAAAATATAGCAACAAAAAAAGAAGGAAATAAAGAATTTCATGAATTTTTTCATACTGAAGTGGTTTTAAATAAAAACTTGTTTATGTAAGTTTATATGAGTGTTTGATTTATAGGATTTTTGTATATTATAATTGCGAACATTAAATCGGCTTGTGAAAGTTTAAAAAATTCCATGGCGAGTAGTTTCTCTAGAATTGAAATAAATAATTCTTCCATATTATATTTTCTAACCTTCAATTTTATAAAAGACCAATGCGAAAAAGTGTATTTTTCGCATTGGTCTTTTATTCTTTTTAATCATTTCATTTGACTAAAGTAGCCTTAATTACCTGAGTGTAGTTTCCGCTCTGTAAGCGAATCATGTAATTACCCGCGGCCTGGGGTATTCCCTTTGCATCTTTTCCGTCCCATTTCAACAAATGACTTCCTGCTTCATAAGTGCTTTCTATTCGTTTGATTTCGGTGCCCAATATGTTGTAGA
>CAZJBB010000212.1:0-5502 GCA_964543995.1 uncultured Bacteroidales bacterium | reverse complement strand
CCGACACATACACGGCTCTGCACACTCTTTCCCTACACGACGCTCTTCCGATCTCTCAGTTGAAAAAGTAAATGAAGTTCTGAAGACTCCAATCCAAAGACAAACTATATTATTTTATCAACAAAAATATTTAGTGACTTCTGTTCAATCGGGAATTGTTTTGATAGATTTACAGAAGGCATTGGAAAGAATCTATTTTGATGAGATTGCTTCAAATAAAGGCCAGCGGCAAGTTACCAGTCAACAACTCCTTTATCCACAGCAATATACGTGCAATCCTTCCGAAACGGAACTTATGAACGACCTTTTGCCGGAATTGACCGAAATTGGTTTTGAAATTAACAGTTTAGGGAACAATTCATATATAGTGAATGCCATACCAACGGATGCTGCAGGAACCGATGTATCTGACCTATTATCCGGAATACTTTCACGATATAAATCCAATATGATGGAAGTGAATATTGATAAAGTACAAAACCTGTCCATTTCTTTTTCCAGAAAAATGGCTCAGCAAATTAAGGCTCAATATACTCAGGACGAGCTTATTTACATAGTTGATCGCTTATTTGCATGTGGGTCTCCTGAACATACTCCCACCGGAAAAAAAATATTTTCCATTTTTACTTCACAAGACATTGAAAATCTGTTAAAATAGGAACCTAATGACCAATCAAAGCATAAGACCCGGTGGATTTAACATTTTACCCTTGGTAGTTAAAAATCTACTCATTATCAATGGACTATTTTTTCTGGCTTCCTTTACTTTATCTACAACTTACCAAATCGACTTGAATGATTATCTGGGATTGCATTTCATTGGTTCTGAAAAGTTTAGACCTTATCAGTTTATTACGTATATGTTTATGCACCACGATTTTTCGCATATTTTCTTTAATATGTTTGCGTTGTGGATGTTTGGTAACGCCATTGAAAATGTATGGGGTCCAAAGCGTTTTTTGACTTACTATATTATTACCGGAGTTGGAGCTGCCCTCATTCATTATATCGTTGTTTATATCGAGATTACGCCAATGCTCAACACCATAGATTTGTTTCTTTCGCATCCAACCAACGATTCATTTCTAAACTTCATGAACAATGGAAGTTTCCATGTTGTATCCGAAGACATTCAAAATGCTGTAAAGGAATTTGTTCCAAAATACAACGCCTTATTAAACTCCAATCCACAAGCAGCTTTACAGTCAAGCATTGATTTTATTTCTCAATACAGGGTTGAGTACTTGAATGCACCTGTGGTTATTGGGGCTTCAGGTTCTGTTTTTGGTTTGTTATTGGCGTTTGGTATGATGTTCCCCAATTCTATGATTTATGTGTATTTTGCAATTCCAGTAAAGGCAAAGTGGTTTGTAATCATTTATGGAGCGCTTGAGTTGTTTTCCGGAATTTATAATATGGGGGGAAATATTGCTCATTTTGCACATCTTGGAGGCATGATTTTTGGTTTTTTACTTTTGATGTACTGGAAATATCAGCATAAAGCAAAAATGAAAAAATTTCATGGTTAATCCACTTATAAATTCAGCAATAAAACGTCTTTTTGACGGACGTTCAGCACTTTCTAAGCTGCTGCTCATAAATGTTTGCATTTTTATTTTTATTCAACTCATCAATGTTTGCTTTTTCCTGTTTAATGTAAACCCCAATTGGAATGAGGTGGTAAGCATATCAAAACCAGCGCATTGGCTTGCTTTACCTTCGGATATCGACACCTTGATACAACGCCCCTGGACCTTGGTAACTTACATGTTTCTGCATGAGAATTTCTTCCACTTATTTTTCAACATGATCATGCTTTATTTTGGGGGGAGTTTATTTGTATCCTTTTTAGGAAGTAAACATTTGATATACACTTATTTGCTTGGAGGAATCTTTGGAGGAATTTGCTATGTGGTTTCCTTTAACATCTTCCCTGCTTTTGCAGGTATTAAATTCTTCTCCGTTGCCTTGGGTGCATCGGCTTCGGTCTTGGCAATTCTTGTTGCTGTGGCTACTTATATTCCAAAGTATGTTATACAGTTGTTTTTGTTTGGGAAAATTAAGTTGGGATACTTAGCATTGATACTGGTATTCTTGGATTTATTAAGTATAGACAAGGGGAATCCGGGGGGTCATTTGGCGCATCTTGGAGGTGCTTTGTGGGGATTCACTTTCATTGCATTTTATAAAAGTGGTCTTTTAAAACCAAAACCCAAGTTAAAAATCAAAAAAACCAAAGTCAAAAGTCAAAAACGTCCTTTATCTGACGACGAATACAATACCATAAAACAAAATAATCAAAAGAAAATTGATGCTATTTTGGATACGATTTCAAAGAAAGGATATGATGCATTGAGTAAAGAAGAAAAGGATTTTTTATTCAATTTCCGGAATAAATAGCATGAAAAAACCCAAAAAATCCGGGATATTTAAAAAAATTCTTTTGGGGATTAATTTTCTAATAATACTCTTCACCCTTGCCTCCTATTCTTCTTCATTCATTGACCCTAAAACAATATGGTTGGTTGCTTTTTTCGGACTCGCATTCCCTCTATTTATTTTGTTGAACGTCCTTTTTATTATTATTTGGGCACTTTTTAAATCGAAGTTGTTTTTATATTCCACAGCAACCCTCATTTTGGGTATCGTATTTATCTTTTCTAACGTTGAAATCCATTCCAAATCCAATATTGAAGGAATTAAAGCTAAATTCAAAATAATGTCTTACAATGTGAGGCTTTTTGATTTGTTTAATTACAATAAAGATTGGTCGATAAATTATAGTGGAAGGAACAATATTTTCGATTTATTAAAATCTGAAAATCCGGATATTGTTTGTTTTCAGGAATACTATTGGGACAGTTCTCAAGAATTTAAAACAACGGATACCTTAATTAAAATACTTAAAACCAAAAACTATTTTACCGATTTTCCGGTGATCATGAAGAAAAACCATCATTTCGGCATTGCTACTTTTTCGAAATTTCCAATAGTGAATAAAGGGGTGATTCATTTCCCGAATAATCTTTCGGAATCCGCAATATGGACAGACCTTGTGAATGCACAAGATACTTTCAGGGTGTTTAATGTGCACTTAGAAAGCATAAGATTAGGGAAAGAAGATCAAATGTACATTTCCAATCTTACCAACACCGAAGATCCTAAAGCGAAAACAAAGCAAACCTTCAAAGGATTGTTACAGAAATTTAAAAGTTCCTTCGAAAAGCGTTCGGAACAATCACGAATAGTTGCAGAAAATATAAAAAAATCGCCATACCCGGTTGTGGTATGCGGAGATTTCAACGATACTCCCGTTTCTTATGCTTATCATACGGTTTCAAAGGATTTGTCAGATGCCTTTGTTAAATCAGGGACTGGTTTTGGGAATACCTATTCCGGATTTTTTCCATCTTTTAGAATAGACTATATATTATTCACTTCCTTTTTTAATGCCTATAATTACACCACCATCCCTAAATCCTATTCTGATCATTATCCCATATACTGTTATTTGGCTCCTGCATCTCAAAACAAATAGCCTTGAAATACATTTTCAATTTTCTAAAATGGTTTACTCGCCAAAATAATCTCCGGCGAATCCTAAAAGCAACAACATACTTTTTTTATACTTTATTGATTTTAAGCAATATAAGCTGTTTTATTCCCGGCGATGTCGTTCCTGAATTTAGCTTCCTCGTGCTTCCATATATTTTTACTTTTTCTGCCTGTTTACTTTTGTTATTTTGTTGGCTTTTCATCAGCAAAAAACAATTCAATATATTATTGATTATCATTGCTTTAAGTCTTCCTCAAATACATCGGACCTTTCAGTGGAGTTTCTCCAAGAACATAGGCCCAAGTGATAAAAGTTACTTGAAATTGATGAGTTATAATGTAATGAATCTTTCAAAAACGAACAGTAACAAAGAAGATAGCAGTATAAGAAACCGCATATTTAATTATGTTTGTGAGGAAAACCCAGACATTCTTGCACTTCAAGAATTCAGTATCTTAAGTAAAAAAACTTCCATCATTGATAGTTTGAAACAAAAGTTAAAAACGCCTTTTCACAGGTTTATGAAATACAAAGAGAAGCAAACCAAATTCATGGAAGGAATAATTACTTTTTCGAAATACCCAATCATTGATAATGGCATGATTCTCAATTCAAACAAGGAGCCATTCGCCTTGTTTTGTGATGTTAGATTTCATGATAAATCTATACGCATTCTGAACATTCAGTTAGAATCATTTCATTTACAAAGTGTTGAAGACACACTCACCAAAAATCGTAACTTTTGGGGTTATGCAATGGGAGGATATAGATTATTACGCAAAGGATTTATTTGTCATGCTGAAGAAGTGAGATTACTAATACAAAACATAAAGCAATCTCCTTACCCAATCATTTTGTGTGGCGATTTTAATGATGTTCCCAATTCAAACACCTATTTCAACATGGCGAATCATTTGAACGATGCATTTATTCAAAGTGGAACCGGTATGGGAATTACTTATAATGGGAAATATCCTTGTTTAAGAATAGATTATATATTTTCTAGCGATGAATTTAAAAGCGATAACTTTTTAACCGGTAAGGTTGACTTATCCGACCATTTCCCTATTTCTTGTTTCTTTAAACTAAAGTGAATCAAGCCTTTAAGGTTACTTGCTGACAAAGATTACTTTTTTAGCCATTCATACAATTTATAGTTATTCGCATTCATTTCAAGGGTTTCAAAAAGGCGATGAGCATGGGTATTATCCTTCCCAATATACAGCCTTATCCCTTTATAATCAAATGATTGAGAAACCATTTCTTTAATCTTTTTAATCAGCTCTTTAAAAACCCCTCTTTTCCTATAAGCAGGATCAACATAAGCTGAATCCACCCAAATAACTTTGCCGTTTCGCCAATCGCTCCATTCGTTTAATGTTAAAATAAAAGCTACCACTTTCATTTCAACTACGGCAACAAAATATTGACCTACAGCAGGATTATGAAAAATGAAATCCACCCCTTTTTGAAGGTCGGTTTTCACTAATGACAAGTTTTCGGTCTCTTCCGCAAATTTTAATTGAAAGTCAACAATTTTTGCTGCATCCTCTGGTAATGCTTTTCTAACTCGAATCATAATTTTAATCTTAAGGGTTAATTATTGCTTGTTTATTATTTTTAAATGATGTATACGTAAAAGGGGAAAAAAGGTTCTATGTTAATAAGCTGTTGATTATACAAAATTTAAGATTATAGGGATTTTTAATTATCTCTTATCTTTGTTGTTCACAATATTTGCATATTAAAAATGATTATATACTTCATTAACAATCAGTTAAATGCTTTCGCAGTTTCAATAAACCTCAGTCCTAATCAGGAAGTAATAAAAAAACTCACTTGGCTTTTTGGGGATGCGGAGTACATTGATTCCGAATCTCTCCAAGGGGTTTTTATTGGACCCAGAAAAGAAATGGTTACTCCTTGGTGCACCAATGCCATAGAAA
>CAZJBB010000211.1:0-5517 GCA_964543995.1 uncultured Bacteroidales bacterium | reverse complement strand
ATAGCTTCAGGTGACTGGAGTTCAGACGTGTGCTCTTCCGATCTAGGATAATTGGGTGGTAAAAACCGTTTTTTCCTTATTATTTAAGATTTTCAAGTTGAGATTTTCAGCTTTATCCATTTTAAACGTGAATAAAACATTTTGATTTAGCTTCACTGTACATTCATTTACAGGGGATTGCACAAGATTACCACCGGAACGAACGTTTGACTTAACGATGCTTTCTAAATTTGGAGCTGGCACAAAAGACTCCTTTGTTCCAGTATTAGAGTTTAAAGCAATTTGCTGTTTTACCTCAACATCATTTCTTGAGGTATCAATTTTGTTCTTAAGGGTATCGGAAGGTTTAGGTTGAACGATTAGATTTGATTTATTTTCAGGACTCATTTCTTTTTCTTTAAGTATAAAGAAATAGACAAGGATTGAAGAAATCACTAACAAAATAAGCGCAGCAGCCACCTTCATGATCAATCGATTGTTTGTGAAGGTCTCCTGTATAAATAAATTGTTTTCAGAGGATTGCGCTTTTTCTATTTCACGCATATTTTCATAGTTTTCCAGCACCAACAGCTTACAGTCAACGCAATCTTCGATATGTAAAGCGATTTCAATCGGCAAGGATTCCTTATCCGGGAATTGCAAGTTCTCAACTGCCATGGCAATTTCTTCTTCCGACAAATGTTTTCCTAAAGATTCCATAAGTACAAAGTTAAATATTTAATACTTAAATATCCTATTCTTTTCAGAATTAAAATTATTTAACTTTACAATTTAAATATTCAACTTGATTCACTTTTAATTGAAGATGTGAGTTAATATTGATATTCTCAAATAAACTTCCTTCACCTGTTAAAATAACGTCTCCATTTTTCAGGGTAAAATATTTTGAAGATTCGGATATTAAGCTATCTAATTTTTCCCTCCAGCCAATAAAAGTTAGAATCTGAAAATGTTGATTATTAATAAGTTCCACCACTAAGGTTTCATCAATATTTTCCTTTCGCATGTAGTTTCCCGGAAAAATGGAATAATCGAAGCCAAGAGCAGGAAGAAGACTGTTGCTGTTTTCATTAAGATTTCTCAGAACATCCACCGCAATAAAATGAATAAAGATGGCAATTTCTTCATAATACGTAGCAGCAAATTTCAATTGTATATGTTTTCCAACTTTATTAATTTTTGCCCCAACTTGTATAAGGGCTACAATGTCTGTTGTGAACTCAGGATAAAAAAAAGGAAGGTTTTTCAAGATCAAAGCCGTTTCCGGTAGCACACTCAAACTGGGAACATTTTCCGCTATCTTGCACTTTAACAGGCTTTCTGAAAGGAAACGACCGTTCGAAATTATTTTCATAAATATGAATTTAAGGCATCAACCCAATTAGGAACTTTAGCAAACTAATTATCACATCGTTAACCTTTAAATATATTCACAGAGTTTTTGTTAAAACCCCTAAGTTTTATAGCCGTAATCACATTTTTAGTTAACAAAGGGAACTCACTCTTCATCATCCAATCGTAATAGGAAGGTTCTTGCTTAAAAACATCTTCGACGCTTTTCCCTTTATGTTTGCCAAAACTGAAGGTTTCCACCTGCTTGTCATTTAAAGTAATAAAACCAACAAAATCGATATTCTTGGAATCAAAAGAAAATTTACATAATGCCTCAACATTGTTTTTAATTGGTATGGATGAGTTGCCATCCTTGTCTTTGTATTCCACATCGTTATATTTTTCCAATTGAGCCAGAAGAATCTCATAGGTTGCAACCGTATCAGCTTCGGCACTATGCGCATTTATCAGCTCTTTTCCACAATAAAATTTAAAAGCAGCAGCCAAATTTCGTGGCTCCATTTTGTGGAAAATGTTTTGAACATCAATAAACCTCCTGTTTTTGAAATCAAAATCGACTTCAGCTCTTAAGAATTCTTCAATAAGCAATGGCACATCGAAACGGTTTGAATTATACCCGGCAACATCACAATTTTGCAGAAAGTGAGCCAACTCCCCTGCCAATTGTTTAAAAGTAGGCATATCCTTGACATCTTCGTTACTAATACCGTGAATTGCAGTAACTTCAGCCGGGATGGGTATGGTTGGGTTGATTCTTTGGGTTTTAATTTGTTTTTCTCCGTTTACGTTCACTTTCAAAATACAAATTTCGACAATTCGGTCAGCCGAAATACTTAAGCCCGTGGTTTCCAAGTCGATAAAAGCGATGGGGCGATTTAATTGTAAATTCATTTTGTCTTTTTTTTCTTGTTAAGTGGTGATTTCTTAATGGTCTCTACCGAATTCATATAAACCTTCAAAGGTATGACTTCCTCCTGAAATTCATAATCAAGTACTTGGTAGTTCATTTTATATTTTGAAAACTTAGCACATTCAATTTCAAGGGTGTACATACCGGGCTGCAAAATCATCAAAAAACTTCCATTTTGCAAATTAGGAGTGTAAACCCCTTTCACTTCTTGAGTTTTTTCGTCTTTGGCCGTAATGGTAGTTTTGTAAGATGCATCCAATTCTAAAAGTTTCAATAAAGTTTCATTCAACAAAGCTTGTAGATGCGTATTTTGTTCAGTCATCTTTCCAATTTCATTCTTCAGGGAGTCCAATCTCGCATGTAAAATTTTATTTTCAACCTGATAAACGGAAAACACATTGACAGAATCCACAGAAAAAATCTTACCTCTAATAATCAATGGCTTTGAAGAAACATCTTTAAAAGTGAGTCTATATACATCACTTTCTCCATATCCATCAGGCAAACACCTAGAGATATATGCATGTTTTCCGGTACCCGTAAAGCTGATGGTTTTATCGTCCATAACCGTATTAATAGGATATCCCAGATTTTCCGCTGCAGAATAGGTATTTTGAATTGTATCGATGGTACTCACAAAAAGATCGTACCCTCCCATGCCATTGTGCCCTGTCGAAGAAAAATATAATCGTGTCCCATCCGGTGAAACATAAGGGTTATCTTCGTCATCAGGCGTGTTAACAGCTTCACCTAAATTAATGGGTGCTGACCATTCGCCCCCCGGTAATAATTTTGACACATAGATGTCTTTCCCGCCTTTGCCTCCAAGCCGATCGCTGGAAAAATACAAAGTACTTTTATCGGGAGATAAAGCGCCGGCACTTTCATTTCCTTGGGGTAAATTGATTAAACCGCCAAAGGCTTCTCCTTTTTTAAAGTTCTTTCCCAATTTCTTACTTCTGAAAATTTTACTCTCCCCTTTTTCGTTATCAGAAGTGAATACCACCTCGCTCCCATCTGAGGTCAATCCGGTGCATTCTTCATTTGCATTGGAATTTGCTGTAATGCCGGTCTTTTTAGCTTTTGTCCAATAATTGTTTACGAAATTAGAATAATAAATATCTGCACCAAATAAGCCATCGCCACCAAGATTACCCCCTTGACGTTTTGAAGTATAAAACAGAGTGGATTCATCTGACGTAACATAAGGATTAAAATCAGAATACGGTGAATTGATTCGGTCGTCCAGCAACTCTATATCCACAGCCACCGGGTGTTTCATCATTTCAGGAGCAACCTTACACATTTCAATCATTCTTGAAGCTTTAACAGGATTATCTTCTTTTGCTCCGGAGGCGATAAAAGTATTAAAAGCTTTAATTGCATCATCAAATCGCAAATCATACATATATGCTTTTCCTAAATCATACCAAGCTGGTTTATCAAATTTTGGCAGGCGGGAAGCTTTTTCATAATAATAAATGGCTTTTGATTTATCGGTACTTGAATTCAAATAACATAAAGCCGTGAGCATTAAATTTTCTGCATTTGAGGAATCCTTTTTCACCAATAACAAAAACTGGGTTAAAGCCGCTTTATAGTTTTGGTTTCCTAAATGAAAAACGGCCAGCTTTTTGTCCCCTTCATACCCCGGTTGGGCCAGAATTATGGTAGCCATAGCTGAAAAGAACAGGCTCAGCATGCATTTCCAAACTTTGTTTTTAATATTCAAATCCTGAGCAATTATTTCTGTTTATAGAGAAAGCTAAATTATAAAAACTACAGGACTATGTGAAAACACTTAATTATTTTATCAGAAGTGAAATGTTAATAAATGGGTTTCTAATGGAAAGCCATTTAAAATCAAATAGTCTGGTTTTCGTCAAAACCTTCAATTAATTCTTTTACTTTCTTCAAAAACAGTCCCCCCATCATACCATCCACGATTCGATGATCGAAAGATAAAGAAGCCATCATAATGCTCCGAATGCCAATGGTATCGCCAACAGGGGTTTCAATCACCACAGGACGTTTCGTTATTAAACCCATTGCCATAATGGCCACTTGAGGCTGATTAATGATCGGAGTCCCAGTGAGGGCGCCAAAACTTCCCAAATTGGTAATAGTAAAGGTTCCACCATGTATTTCATCGGGATGAAGCTTATTATTACGCGCTCTTTCCACCAAATCGCTAGAAAATTTCATGATATCAAGTATGCTAAGCTTGTCAGCATTTTTCACCACAGGAACAATTAAATTTCCATCAGGTAGTGCAGTTGCAATACCTAAATTAATGTTTTTCTTAAGCGTAATTTGATTTCCGGACACTGAAGCATTGATAAAAGGAAATGTTTTCAATGCTTGTGCAGCTGCGTGAACAAAAACATGCGTCACTGTCAGTTTCAAACCTTCTCTATCAAAAACAGCTTGTTTGTTTAGTTTCATCCATTTTTGCACAGCTGAAACCTCAATCTCCACAAATGTACTGACATGCGGAGCTGTTTGAACTGAATGCACCATATGTTCAGCAATGAGCTTACGCATCCTGTCCATTTCTACAATTGTATCCCCGTTTTCATGGGTATTGGCATCATTCTTTTGAATAGGAATAAAAGTTTCAGGAGTCTTCCCCTTTTGTTGAACATATAATAATATATCCAATTTGGTTAATCGATTCCCCATTCCACTACCTTTAATTAGCGCAAGTTCTTCGGCTGAAATTTTTTCCTTGAGTGCGATACTTTTAACTAAGGGAGAATAATACTTCCTGTAATCCATACCGGAAGGTTTGACATCAACATTCAAGTTTTCAGCAACATACGGTATTTCTTGTTGTTGAATATTACTATCAAGAATTGTATTCTCTTTGCTTTTGACTTGAGTTTCAAGGTCAGCGCCTTCAATTTCAATTATTGCGATAGTATTTCCAATAGGGGCTGAACTGCCTTCTACATATAAGAATTGCTTAATTATACCAGAAACCGGTGATGGAATCTCAGTATCCACCTTGTCGGTTGCAATTTCAACAATAATATCATCTTCCTTTACACTATCACCTATATTTTTTTTCCACTTCATTATTACCGCTTCGATAATCCCTTCTCCTAATTGTGGAATACAGAGTTCAAAATTTGCCATAAGTTTATTTTTTAAACAATCGGGTGAATAAAAAGTTTACATAAAAATATTACCTTCCTAATTTACGAATACTCTTTGTCAATATAATAAAATCGTTCAATACCTTATAGTCTCTG
>CAZJBB010000210.1:0-5560 GCA_964543995.1 uncultured Bacteroidales bacterium | reverse complement strand
GTGGAGCTGGAGGGATTCGAACCCTCGTCCAAACAGGCAGCCATAAGGCTTTCTACATGTTTATCCTTTAGTTGGTTTTCGAATGAATACCTGCAAAAGGCCGGCATATATTCATCTTAGCCTTTGTTATTTCATAGCCCCTGCAAGGCTCAAGTGCTACTATCTCAATATTTATTATGCTTCTGGCGGGACACCATTGAGAAAAGTTTCCCGGGAAGCAGAAAGCTGCTTAGTCTATCGACTACGCTGCTAACGCGTAATTGTAATCGTTGCCGTTTATTAGGCAGTGTGTATTAGCTTTTAACGGGACCTATGCACAACGCCCGACATGCTTACATTACCACTTCCCTGCTGTCAAATCCTGTCAACCCCATATTTTCAAAGAACTGCTGCAAAGATACGCAAATTTTGAGCCAAAATTGAGCCCATATTCAATTAAACCAAGGAAAAAGGATATTTCTGCTTTGAATTTTTATAAAAAATCTTTGTTTTCCTCCTCCATTCAACTTCAAGCTTGAAAATAACACGAATCGATGTTACACCGTCATGATATCTTTTTCCTTCATTTCCAATACTTTATCTACTTTTTCGATAAATTTATTGGTGGCTTCCTGAATTTCTCTTTCAAGCACTTTAATGTCATCTTCAGGGGTTCCGTCTTTTTCTAACTTTTTAGATTCATCCATGGCATTACGACGGATGTTTCTAATGCTGATTTTTGCATTTTCGGCTTCTGCTTTGGCTTTTTTCACCAGGTCTTTACGACGGTCTTCCGTTAAGGGAGGAACGGCAATTCTTAAAATCTCTCCATTATTCTGAGGGTTGAATCCCAAGTTTCCTGCCATAATGGCTTTTTCAATCGGAACCAGCATGTTCTTCTCCCAGGGCTGAACCACTATTTGGCGTGGATCGGGGGTGTTAATATTGGCAATTTGGTCGATGGGGGTGAGGGTCCCATAATAATCCACCCTAACGCCATCCAACATTTGTGGGTTGGCTTTCCCTGCTCTAATTTTTTGAAGTTCTCTTTCGAAATGAACTACAGCGGTTTGCATGCCTTCTTTGGCTTCGTCTAAACAAAATTGCGATTCTTCGGTCATATTGATGTTTTTTGATTTTTCTTTTTAATATTTTCTTTTTATCGGAGAAAGTTCCATTTTTACCATAAAAAGTTTAAACCTGATTTATTGCTCCTTTTTTTCTTTCAATAAACTTTGGTACTCTTTTTCTACCCATTTTTCGTTCCATTTGTAAACGGTTAAATAATGGAAGGTAATGCCGATTCCCCAGCCAAACATAGGATATAAAGGCCATGGATGAAGATATCCATCCCCATGAATGTAAGAGGATATGAGCCAAATGAGCCAAAACCCTAAATTAAGCAAGATGTAAATGGTGAGGTGTTTTTTAAAACCCACTCTTTTTTCGGCAATTTTCAATAATTGTTTGTTTGTTTCTTCCATAATGCACTTAAATGTTTAGACGCTTACAAAGGTGCCCACATTTTCCCCTTTAAGCACTTTTAATAAGTTTTGCGGGGTGTTCATGTCGAAAACGATAAGTGGCATATTGTTTTCGATACACAAGCTAAAAGCAGTTAAATCCATTATTTTTAAGCCTCTGTCAAAAGCTTCTTGGAGGGGAATACTTTCAAATTTGATTGCTTTTGGATTTTTTTCAGGGTCGCAATCATACACACCATCCACTCGGGTCCCTTTTAAAACCACCTCGGCTTTAATTTCAATGGCTCTCAGCACCGCTGCTGTATCCGTAGTAAAATATGGATTTCCGGTTCCTCCTGCTACAATAACCACTTGACCCTCTTCCAAATATTCTATGGCTCTCCTGCGGCTCATTTTTTCGCATAAGGGATTAATTTCGATTCCGGAGAGAATTTTCGCAGGAATCTGCTGTTGGGTTAAAGCGTCTTGCAAAGCCAAGCTGTTCATTATGGTAGCCAACATGCCCATATAGTCTCCCTGCACTCTATCGAAGCCCTTGGCGGTTCCTTGCATCCCACGAAATATATTACCTCCGCCAATGACTACGGCTACTTGAGCGCCTTCATTCAGTGCCAGGATAATATCCTGAGTATATTGATTTAAAATTGTGGAATCAATTCCATATCCTTGTTCCCCCATTAAAGATTCGCCGCTTAACTTCAGTAAAATTCTTTTATATTTCATGGCTGTGTTTAATTCTGTGGTAAAATTACGAAAATCCTCATTGTTATAATAATTTCCTGAGGAGAATTTTGATTTGAAATTTTGGTGGCATATTTCATTAATTCCTTATATTTGCACCAATAAAAACAGAAAATATGAATTTTATCATTTCAAGCCAGGCGTTACTCAAAGGTTTACAATCTATTAGTGGGGTTATTGCCACAAACAATACGCTACCCATTCTCGACAATTTTTTATTTACTCTTGAAGATGGAACCCTCCATGTTACGGCTTCTGACCTGGAAACTACCATGACTTGCACCATTAAAACGGATAAGGCAGATAATGATGGACAAATTGCTGTTCCTGCTCGTATTTTGATGGATACGCTAAAAACCTTTTCTGAAGTTCCATTGAGCTTCACTACTGATTTGAAGACTTTTAATATAGAACTTTCTGCCGGAGAAGGTAAATTTAAACTTGCCGGCAAAAATCCTGACGAATTCCCACGCTCACCCTTACCGGAAGGAACCAAAACCACTGAATTAAGTTCAAAGCTTATTTCTCAAGCCATTAATAAAACCATGTTCGCCACCGGAACCGATACCATGCGTATGATTATGACCGGTGTTTTTTGTGAATTATACGAAGATTATGTAAGTTTTGTAGCCACCGATGCTCACAAATTGGTGAGATACCGCCGTTCGGATGTGGGTTCAGAAGAAAAATCAAGCTTCACCTTGCCTAAAAAACCGCTTAACCAATTAAAAGCTTTATTGGCAAACGAAGATTTCCCTGTTAAAGTGGATTATAATGATACCAATGTGTTTTTCTCTTTCAATAACATCAGTTTGGTTTCCAGGCTTATAGAAGGGAAATATCCTAATTATGAAGCAGTGATTCCTGCAAACAACCCCAACAAGATGATTGTTGACCGCTTGTCGTTTTTAAACTCTATTAAACGTGTTGCCATTTTCGCCAATCAATCAACCCATCAAATTCGTTTGAAAATCAGCGGAAAAGAACTGATTCTATCAGCCGAAGATCTCGATTATTCCAATGAGGCTAAAGAACGCCTAACCTGTTCCAACGAAGGTGAGGATATGGAAATTGGTTTCAATTCGCGTTTTTTGGTGGAAATGATCAGTAATATTGACACCCCGGAAGTATTGCTTGAAATGTCGGCACCGAATAGAGCAGGCTTAATTAAACCGGTTGACCCTGAGAACAAGCAAGAGGATGTTTTGATGCTGCTCATGCCTGTGATGCTGAATGCATAATATTCTGTAATCCTTATTCCATTTTTATGAAAAGATATCTTGCACTTTGCATTTGTATAATGCTGAGCGCTAATGTTTTGTATGCTCAAAGTAGCAACCCTTCTCTGAAGTTTAGCAATATCCAAATTCAATTAGGCAACATCAACGAAGACAGCTTACCAAAGTCAGGAAATTTCGTATTCAGCAACGTAGGTACTTCTGAATTTAAAATCAATAAGGCAGAAGTTAATTCTGCTGTAATCGAAGCCAAGTTTAGCAATAATGTGATTCAACCCAAGGGAAAGGGTTTTGTATCCATCATGATAAAAAAAGGAATGCGTGTGGGTAAGTTTGCTGAAACGGTTAAAGTTTACTCAGGGAAAGGAAATATGTATTGTAATTTATTGAGCATCAGTGGGAATATTGTCCAAAAAAGCAAAAAAAGCACCGATATTTTCGAATACAAATCCGGAAATTTGTCTTTTCTAAAGAAAATTCATGACCTTAAAAGTATTAAAAATACCCAAACCAAAATTGATTCCATAATGGTTTATAACAAAGGGAAGGAAGCCATCACCTTTAGTTTTGAAAATTTACCCTCTTATTTATTGGGCAGCGCTTATCCTAATCCTTTACCTCCCGGGAAAACCGGTGGAATTGCTGTAATGTATGATGCTGTTAAGAAAAGTGATTTCGGACCGGTAAGTGATAGTTTATGGATACAAACCAATGATGCTGTTGAGCCCTTAAAACTCATACTCCTAAAAGCAAACATTGTTGAGGATTTTTCAAAAGCTAAAGTAACGAAAGTTAAGACCATACCGCGAATGAGTATGGGCCCCAGTTCTTACTATTTTGGCTCTGTAGAAAAAGGTCAGACTTACGAATGTGACTTTACGTTTAGTAATTCCGGTACCAAAGAGCTCATCCTCAGAAAAGTGTATTGCGAAAATCCCTGGTTTAGTGTCATATTCCCTGCAAAAACGAAAATTAACAAAAATGGAGCAATTCATGTGACATTAAAAGTTCCCTTGCTTGCCAAAGGAAAGTTCAGTGAGAAAATGCTGGTAATCTCAAATGATCCTAATAATTCGGTGGTGGAACTCTCGTTGACGGGGGAGGTGAAGTGAGTATTTCATGGTAATCCGATTGGGTTGTCTTTTACTTTCGAACCTTATTATTTTCCCTTAGGATTATCCCTAAATACCGATGTAATTGATTTAGCGCAATTGAGCGAAGCGAAATGGGACAATTCATATATACAATCGGTAGTACTTATAAATAGCTATAGAATCTTATTAACTACAACAAAAAAGCCGCCCTTTTGAGGCAGCTTTTCAATGGGTTTGGAGATGATTAAGCTCCCAGCATCAAACGTTTGAAGCCGGTTACTTTCAAATCTTTATCTTGTTCTGTAATAAATTGAGCAACCGATTTTTTGGTATCTCTTACAAAGTCTTGATTCAATAAGGTGCTGTCTTTGAAGAATTTTTTCAATTTACCTTCAGCAATTTTTTCTATCATGGCTTCCGGTTTGCCATCTAAGCGAGCTTGTTCTCTTCCCACTTCCAATTCGTTGTCAATGGTTTTTTGATCTACGCTGGCTTCATCAATAGCCACAGGAGCCATAGCTGCAATTTGCATGGCTATTTCATGACCTACATCCGCTAAGTTTGGAGATTCGTTTTTGTTGAATCCAACGATAGTTCCTAAACGGTTTCCTTGATGGTTGTAAGCGAAAACTTTTTCAGCAGCCACAAATTCATAGCGAGATAAAGAAAGTTTTTCTCCAATTTTGCCAATCATATTCATAACATTTTCAGCAATAGAAAAACCATCTATCATCAATGCACTCAATTCGTCGAGCGATTTGGGTTGTTTTTCAATGGTAATATCAGAAACTTTCTTTGCAAAATCAATAAACTCTTGATTTTTAGCTACAAAATCAGTTTCGCAGTTAAGCATGATTAATGAAGCAAAAGTGCTGTCGCCGGAAGTTTTAGCTAAAACGATTCCTTCGTTAGCATCTCTATCGGCACGTTTGCTTGCAATTTTCTGACCTTTTTTGCGTAAGTGATCCACTGCTTGATCGAAATCACCATCGCATTCAACCAATGCATTTTTACAATCCATCAT
>CAZJBB010000209.1:0-5638 GCA_964543995.1 uncultured Bacteroidales bacterium | reverse complement strand
CGAACCGCCGACCCTCTGCTTGTAAGGCAGATGCTCTGAACCAGCTGAGCTAAACTCCCAAAACAGGCTGCAAAGATACATTATTTATTTAAAAACAAAATTATTTTTAAAATTATTTTTCTTTAACATGATGAGGCGATAAATTAAACTTTTCCGGATACCGAGGGGTTATTTTGCTGGCAAAGGCTTTGATGAGCTCAAAATCCTGCTCGTAATTGCCACTGGGATAAAACATTCCATCAATGCCACCGGTTTTCTTTTTATAATCGATAAACCCAAAAGCAATGGGCACATTGGCTCCACAAGCAATGCGATAATAGCCTTTTTTCCAATGTTCTGTATAAGAACGTGTCCCTTCGGGCGTAATTACCAAACAAAATTCTTCTTTGTCTTTGAACATTCCTATGCAAGTTTCGGTAAGCTGGGTTCTTGCTTTTCTATCCACAGGAATTCCGCCAAATGTAGAAACCAAATACCCCAGTGGAAACTTAAAGGATTCCTTTTTAATCAGAAACTTGGCTTTGGTTTTTAACACATAAAATCCCAACTTTCCAATAATAAAATCCCAATTGCTGGTGTGCGGGGCAACAATAATGACACACTTTTTGACTCCGGGAGGCAAACCTCCAGAAACCTTAAATCCAAACAAACCGAGTATGATTCTTGATAAAAATGCTGACATAATAGAAAGCCCCGGAGGAAAGCCGGGGCTATGATTGGTTTTAGTATCCGAAAATTTCTTCTAAGGTCAAATAGGTTACTTTTCCGTATTTCGATAATGCATTGAAGTCAATATCTTTTTTATCGCCCAATATTAAAAAGGTATGAGGTTTGTTTTTCAAGGTCTTTTCTTGGAATTCCTTCACATCTTTGAAAGTCAAGGTAGGAACTTTGTTGAATACATCCCTGCGAATGTCATAATCCAATCCCATTTTCTTGGCATTTTCATAATTCCAAAGAACACCTGCTTTGGTAATTCTTTCAGTACGTAATTTTTGGATGACGCTTTCTTTTGCCAATTTAAACGACTTTTCCGATTCGGGCATATTGTTCAGCAAATCATTCAATCCATTCAATGCATCCAGCATTTTATCGGTTTGGGTAGCAATATAAGATCTACCGAAATAGGAACGATCCATTTTTTGAGGTATGCTATATAAAGAATAAGCAGTGTAAGCCAAGGCTCTTGCTTCTCTCAGTTCTTGGAAAACGATGGAATTCATGCTACCGCCAAAATATTCGTTGAACATGGTAACAATGGGTTCCAGCGTCTTATTATAAGTATAATCACTTTTTTGCAACATGGTGATTTGAACTTGCTTCATTGAAAAATCTACATGGTAAATTTTATTTTCCACGGTAGGTTGTTCGGTAAATTTGATTTCTGCAGGAACGGCTTTCAAAACTGCTGGAACTTGGTGCTTGGAATTGAGTGTACTTGCAATGGTATTGGCAGGAATATCGCCATAGAACAAAATATGATGTTCATACCCACTCAATTCTTTTATCTTTTGTATCAACTCTTCAGCTTTAAGGGCTTTAAGTTCTTCTTCAGAAAGAATGTTGGTGGTGGGAGATTTAGCGCCATACACGCCATAAGCCATAAAAGTTCTGGAAATGTTTTGAACGTTCAACTTGGCATCTTTACGCTTTTTCAAGTTGTCGTTGATTAAATTATCAAAAGCTTCTTTATTGGGTTGAGGATCGCTCAACAAAGATTCAAATAAGGTAAGACCTTTTTCAAAGTTTACACTCAAACCACTTAAACTCACGTACACCTGATCGACACTATTGGATACATTAAAAGAACATCCAATTTTGTAGAACTCCTGACTTACCTGCTCCGGAGTCATTTTGCTGTTGCCCAAATATTTTAAATACTGAATGGCGATACCTAATTTTTTATCGTTATTATTTCCCATATTGAACACATACGATAATTCAAAAGTCTTATTTTCAACATTTTCCTTATAGTGCAAGGTAATGTTGCTTTTTAAAGTAAGCTTTTGAATGTCTTTGTTATAATCCACAAAAACGGGTTCAATTTCCGGAACTTTGCTTTCATTGATGCTTTTTACAAAGTCCGATTCAAGATCACGATTTATTTTAATAGGGGTGATTTTGGGTTTCTTCACTTTTACAACATCCTTGTCTTTACCGGTTCTTTTATAAACAATAACGTAATTGTTAGTTAATCTTTCATTGGCGAATTTCACGATGTCAGCCTTTGTTATTTTACTTAAGCGATCTATGGTTTCGAGATAATCCTTCCAACTTTCGCCCATGATAAAGGCTTCAACAAATGCATTGGCTCTACCTCTGTTGGTTTCAATGTCTTTGATATTGCGGAGCTTCAAATCATTTATGATTGCAGGCAATAACCAATCGGGAAACTCTCCTCCTTTAACCAATTCGATTTGAGAAAGCAGTAAGCTTTTTACCTCATCCAAAGTCTGACCTGTTTTGGGTTTTCCACTCAATGAAAAATAAGAGTAATCCTTCATCACTTCGGGACCACTGTTGGACGAAAGCACTTTTTGCTTTTTATTGAGATTGATATCAATCAAACCTGCCGTACCGTTAGTAAGTACCATATCGAGCATGGTAAGCATATCCGCATCCTTTGAATTTATACCATCGAAACGGTAGGCAATATTGATGCTTTCGGCATCCGGTCCAATCACTTCCTTTACCACAGGCGTCGGAATGGGATCTTCCTTTTCGAATTTGAAAGGAGGTACCGGTGACGATTTACGACTTCCCCAATATTGGTCAATAAGTTTGATAGTCGTTTCGGGGTCAAAATCTCCTGATATACAAATGGCCATATTATTGGGAACATAATATTCCGAAAAATAGGTTCTGATGTTTTTCATCGAAGGATTTTTAATATGCTCAGCTTCCCCAATGGTTGTTTGAGTACCGTAAGGGTGTTTTTGAAATAGCCCTGAAAGTATAGCTGTATAAATTTTTCTACTATCGCTGGTAAGCGTCATGTTTTTTTCTTCATAAATGGTTTCCAATTCCGTATGAAAAAGTCGGAGTACCGGATTGGCAAAACGATCGGCTTCAATTTTTATCCAATTTTCAACCTGGTTCGAAGGGATATCTTCCACATATACCGTTTGTTCCAGAGAAGTATACGCATTGGTTCCTTGAGCTCCAATTGCAGACATCAATTTATCGTATTCATTTGGAATGGCAATGGTAGAAGCAATGTAAGAAATACTGTCAATGGTATGATATAAGGAAGCACGTTTTGCAGAATCCTTAGTTACACGATAGATTTCAAATAAATCTTCAATTTGCTGAATCATGGGCGCTTCCTTTGCATAATCGGTAGTTCCGAAATGGTTGCTGCCTTTGAACATCATGTGTTCAAAATAATGTGCTAAACCCGTAGTTTCATGTGGGTCGTTTTTACTTCCTGCTCGAACAGCAATGAAGGTTTGAATTCTTGGTGCGTCTTTATTAACGCTCATGTACACTTTTAATCCATTATCAAGCGTGTAAATTCTCGCATTGAGGGGATCGTTTGGAAATGATTCGTACTTATACGTTTTTTGTGCGAAAAGGGTGCTTACCGACAAAAAGGCAATAAGGACAAACCCAAGAAAGATTTGAAATCTGTTTTTCATAAATTTGGTTTTAAATTAATTCGTAAGTGTAATAATATATCTTATAAATGGTTTTTCAGATTCTCCTATTAAAAGTTGCTTGCTGCCACTTCAAAATAGGCCATAGGATGGTCACACACGGGGCAATTATTCAAGGCATTTGCACCGGTATGATGATACCCGCATTTCCTACACACCCATTCCACGGCTTCGGATTTTCTAAAAGCGCTTTCGTCTTTAATATTTTGCAATAGCTTTCTGAATCTTTTTTCATGTTGAGCTTCAATACCGGCCAACAATTTGAATTTTAAAGCTACTTTCGGAAAGCCTTCATCATTGGCAATTTTAGAGAAAGCGGGGTATAATAAAGAAAATTCTTCATGTTCTCCATTGGCAGCTGCTTCAAGATTTTCCATGGTGCTCCCAATTTTCCCGGCAGGATAGGTAGCTGTAATTTCTACATCCCCTCCTTCTAGAAATTTAAAGAGATTCTTTGCATGACATTCTTCCTGAAGCGCAGTTTCAAGAAAAATAGCAGCAATTTGTTCGTAGCCATCCGATTTCGCTTTTTTCGCAAAAAAGGTATAGCGGTTTTTTGCTTGAGATTCGCCTGCGAAGGCTTTAAGTAAATTTTTTTCAGTTTCAGTTCCCTTAAGGCTTTTAGTTTCCATAGTGTAGGTATTTAGTTTATTAAACAACAAAAAACAATACAAATCCATTAATCATGTATATAATTCCGGCAATGCCCAAGGCCAAACCGGCAAACCACATCCATTTCTTTTTCATGAGTGCTCCCACGGAGGAGAGCATGATAGCAATTTGAAGCAACATGGATGCAACCCCGAAAGAACCTGAATGACTCTTATATTCGAGCTGCGATTTATTCAAATCTTCTGCCGCTTTTTTAATGTCGGCTTTTTCCTTATCGTATCGGGCAATATTTTTCTTTAATTGTGCTATTTTGCTGTCAATTGAATCTTGAACTGCAGGATTTGAAATCATTAATTTGTCGATTTCAAACGACTGAACTTGCATTTCGCATATATGTTGCTTGGTGCTTTTGGCCTGAAAATAAGACCATTGATTGTTTTCTTGGGTGGTCGTAACCTGAACTTTGGTCGAAAAACCTCCGCCTCTTAAGGTTGATAATGCAGCACAAACCGCCAAAATAGTGGTGGTTAACGCAACCCCCTGTATCCACTTTTCTTTAAATAATGATTCTGCCATATTCTTTTTTTATACAAAAAAACAAAAAGTTTACTTAAGGCTGAATAGTTTTAATGATTTTTAGCGAATTTTCTTATATAGATAAAATTTCATTCTACCGGATTGTAGGATTCCGTAATCTCTCTTCCGGCTCAGTTGCCCTTTCTTTGCTATATAAATTTACAAATCCCCTTATATACAGCAAATATAGGTTTAAAACCCGGTAATGATATAGCAAGGCTGCATGTTCCAATGCAACATAAACCCGAATTCCGCATTAGGGATTTTAATTAACATTAAAGAAGCTATAACTCATTGATAAGTTCATCATTAGCAAAGATTTCAAGCGGAAACGACAAAGCAAATGTAATTTTCGAAATTCCTCAAAGCATTTGCTATGTCGGGGTTACCCCAATTAATGCATTAGTTCGTGCCGCCTTATGCATAAATGGGACAAACATTCACCGCTCTTTATTTGTTATAGAGCAATAGATATTTAGCTTATTTTTGCATTAGAATTATTTCACAAATGGTATCTAAAATGAAACGCTCGTTTTTTTTCTTGCTTATGCTGCTTTGGATAAATTTGGGTCTCATACAGGCCCAGGACACCACTAACGTTTACAAAGAAAGTGAAGAGACCACGGATTGTGGGGGTGTAGAGCGTTGGGACGAAAAGGTGCTTACTGATGTTGATGCTCCTTTGGTGAACTATACACCCATACTCACCACCTTAGATTCCCTGGTTCACATTGTCACCCCTCCAACCAGCACCACTGCACCTCGTTTTGTGGGTTTGGAATTTTACACCTACA
>CAZJBB010000208.1:0-5656 GCA_964543995.1 uncultured Bacteroidales bacterium | reverse complement strand
ATAGCTTCAGGTGACTGGAGTTCAGACGTGTGCTCTTCCGATCTAATGTAAATGAAATTCCTACCAACATGAATTCTGATCAAAAATCCTTATTAGAAAAAGCTGCTTTGAAAAATGTGTTTGTTTTTGGTGAAGACCCTATCGGCACATCAATGGATAAAAACACTACCAGTAAATGGTTTGAAAACCTTGATTTCATGGTAGTTCAAGATTATTTCATGACCGAAACGACCCAACAAGCAAACTTAATTTTACCGGCTGCTTTCCCGGTTGAATCAGAAGGAAGTTTTACCAATACCCAAAAAGTAATTCAAAAGTTTGAAAAAGGAATCCCATCAAAAATTGAAATGGATAATTGCCAACAACTCATTGGAATCTTGAATACTTTCGGACAAAATGGATTGAAAGATACCGTGGATGTGATGATGGAAGCCATTTCTTTGCTTCCTATACAATTAACCGACGATAAACACGCTTTTGTTTCAACTTCCAACGATAAAACAAATCGCATGTTTAACAACGGCTGTGATTTTCTAGTACAATATTTTGAAGAAGCATTTAAGAGCAAATTTTGATACATTAACTTATAAGAGACAAACTAAAATGAACAGTATTAATCAAATCGTCTTAAAAGTAAAATGCCCAAAGTGTGGTAAATCACTCATGGACCCGGAACACAAACTGGATAATATGCCCGGCATACGGCTAAAGATAAAACACCAGCAGCAATCGGGTTTGATTTGGCTGAGTTCAGTGTATGGAAGCTTTGAGGTTAAAAGCGAGATTCCTTTGATGGATGGGGAAATTTATGAATTCTCCTGTCCGTTTTGTAAATTGGTGTTTTCTAATGAAGTGAAATGTGTTGCTTGTAGTGCCCCCATGAACCATGTTTTATTGGAATCAGGCGGTAAAATTAACTTTTGTTCTAGAAAAGGATGCAACAAACATAGCGTGGAATTTGAAGATATTTCCATTGCATTAAAGCAATTTTACGAAAACTTTGATCAATATTCAGGTAATAATCCAACAGAAATATAAATAATCAAATTATGAAAGACTTCAGTACCGTTGACGAAATATTAGACTTTGCAATTGAAAATGAGCAAGGAGCTGTTGATTTTTATACCAAACTTGCCGAAATGGCCCAGTCGGAAGCAATTAAAAAAGTCTTCACCGACTTTGCTTTCGAAGAAATGGGACACAAAGCCAAATTACTCAACATTAAAGAAAAGGGAATTCTGGAGGTTTCCAGAGAAACCATCGTAGATTTAAAAATCAGCGACTATGTGGTTAGTGCCCATGCTTCCCCTGAAATGAGTTATGCAGATGCTTTGGTGTTGGCAATGAAAAGAGAAAAATCGGCATTTAAGCTTTACACCGCTTTGGCTGAGAGAGCACCCAATGAGGGGTTGAAAGATTTATTTTCCATGCTGGCTCAAGAAGAATCAAAGCATAAGCTTAGGTTTGAATTGGAATACGATGAAATCGTTTTAAGGGAAAATTAATTTTTTGTCTGATTTGCTTTCCTCTATTTGCTTATGAAAGTCCTCCTTATTGAAGACGAACCTCATGTTTCTGCTTTTATTAAAAAAGGTTTGGAAGAAGAGATGCATAAGGTAGATGTGGCTTTTGATGGATACACAGGAAAACAGCTGGCAATTCAGGAAGAATATGATATAATTCTTTTGGATGTAATTCTACCCCAGATTAATGGGGTAGAACTTTGTGCATGGCTTAGAAAAGAAAAAATCGAAACCCCCATTTTAATGCTTTCGGCTTTAGGTTCCACCGATGACATTGTAACAGGTTTAAATACCGGTGCCGATGATTATTTGAAAAAGCCTTTTAAATTTAAAGAACTACTTTCAAGAATAAACGCCTTAACCCGTCGAAATCTGAGGCAATCCATTACAACCGCTTATTCAATAGCTGATTTGGAGGTAAATGAATTCTCCAAAGAAGTAAAGAGAAATGGGAAAATAATACGCTTGACTCCAAAAGAATTTTTTTTACTGCAGTATTTACTTCAACATAAAGGAATGCTTTTGTCAAGGACGCAAATCATGGAGTCCGTTTGGGGAGATTCGTATGGGACGAATTCAAATGTGGTTGATGTTTATGTCAATTATTTGAGAAATAAAATCGATAAAGATTTTTTGCCAAAACTCATCCACACCATAACCGGGATGGGATATATGCTCAAAGAAGGTGACGAATGAAAATTAAAACCAAGCTCACCTTATGGTTCACACTTTTGGTCGCCATTTTGCTGTTGGTGCTGAATTTTTACATTTACTCAATAAGTAAGTCCTTTGCTTCCAGTGATTTCTACGCTCAACTTCGTGAGCGAGTGTATGCAAATGCCAATGTTTACCTTGAAGAAGACGAAGTAAGCAAAAAAATATTCCAAGAGTTTTTGAAAAAGAACCTTGAAAAGCTGCCCGGCGAAATTGTGAAATTTTATGATAAGCAAAATAAACCGGCTTTTATTTTTGATTCCTCACTTCCGGATTTTTCTCCTTCTATTATTGAAAAAACCCGACAAGATAAAGTTTTTAAGTCAAAAGATCAGGATCATTATATTTATGGAATTTATTATAATGACAACCAAGGAGACTATGTCATTCTCATATCTGCTGTAGATAAAATTGGAGATGCCAAAATGCTTCATTTGCGCAATGTGCTGATTATTGGTTTTTTCTTTAGCGTTATCATTGTTTTCTTTTTAGGGCGTTTTTTCACGAAAAGAATGCTCAAGCCGGTGAGCGAAATCACAAAACAAGTGAACACCATTTCAGAAACCAACTTACACCTTCGAATAAATGAAGGGAACGGTAAAGATGAATTGGCTGAACTTTCCATTACATTCAATCGCATGCTTTCTCGTCTGGAAAATGCTTTTGAATTACAACAAAATTTTGTAGCAAATGCCTCTCACGAGTTGAGAACCCCACTGACTTCAATTATCGGTAATATTGAAGTAACCTTGTCTCGTTTAAGAGAAAAAGAAGAATATGTTTTTGTGTTAAAAACCGTTTTGGAAGAAGCTGAGCAACTGCATAAACTTAGCGATGGATTGCTTAATATTGCTCAGGCCAGTTACGATATCAACAATCTGAAAATGGATTATTTTCGTCTTGATGAATTGCTTGAAGAAGCTAAGGACAATATAAAAAACCAGATGCTGCATAGCAATATGGAGCTTAACTTCGAAAACTTGCCGGAAAGTTCTGATGAACTGCTTATGAAGGGCAACCGAAGTTTATTAATGATTGCCTTTGAAAATTTACTTGAAAATGCAAATAAGTTTTCGGGAAATAAAAAGGTAGAAATTACCTTAAAATATTTTTCTAATACAATTCTCATTTCCGTCCATGACCATGGAATAGGAATTCCCATACATGATATGGAACACGTTTTACAAACCTTTTTTAGAGCAGAAAATGCCAGATCTTTCATCGGTTCAGGTGTGGGATTGTCATTAAGCCAGAAAATATTCGATCTGCATAAGGGCAAAATGCGTATTCAGTCAGAAGTAGGTAAGGGGACAACAGTAAGTGTGGCTTTTAGACATTAATTCCCGAGGGGTCTTTCTGTTTTCATACTATGTTGATTATCTGTAGTTTGGTTCGAAATTAACATAGCTTAACTTTTCTAATCATTTTCTAATCTCATCCCAATGTACTTCTAATATGGAGGTAATAATTTTGTTTCGTAAAATTACCTCGCTTCATGAAAAGAAAAGTCTATTATGTCCTACTGCTAATTTTAAACCTTGAAATTACTTTTACTTATGGGCAGTCGAATATTCCTTCTGATACACTAGTCTTGAGTTTGCAAGATGCCGAAAATCTGTTTTTAAAACAAAACTTATCATTATTGGCAGGAAAATGTAATGTAGAAGCCGCGAGAGCCATGATTATTCAGGCTAGGCTTTTTAACAACCCAAGCATAACTGTAGAACAAGGGGTATTTGACCCTGCTACTAAAAAGTTCTTTGATGTTAGCAGCAGCGGAAATACAGATTATACCATACAACAATTATTCTATTTGGCAGGTAAGAGAAATAAAAGAGTTCAGTTAGAGAAGATCAATACACAAAAGCAAGAATATTTGTTTTACGACTTAGTAAGAACATTGAGTTTTCAGTTAAAAACCAATTTCAACAATATCTACTTTCAATTACAAAGCTTAAAAGTGTATGAAAAAGAGATTGCATCTTTACAGAAATTAATTCAGGTTTCTGAAGAACAATATAAAAAGGGGTATCTTTCAAATAAGGATCTGATTCGACTCAAATCAACACTCTTCTTGCTTGAAAGCGATAGGCTGGCTGTTTCCGAAAATATTATGTCCTTAGAGTCTGATTTGAGTCTGTTGCTTCACAAGCCCCATGTTTTTATTCTTCCTCAAATAAATGAAAGTGCTCCTTCTGTTGCCCTAGAATCTTTGAATTTTCAATCCTTAAACGATACGGCTATTCAAAACCGTGCCGACTTAAAAGCAGCAGAAGAAGATCTGAAGTGGAACGAAATGAACTTTCGCTACCAAAAAGCCGTGGCAATTCCTGATTTGACTTTATCAGGCGTTTACAGCAAACAAGGGAGCTACGTAAACGACTACAATGCGATATCGCTTGCCATCGATTTACCTTTTTTCAATAGAAATCAAGGCAATATTAAAGCTGCTAAATTTCAAGTTGACAACAGTAAGTACACTTTCCAAAATGCCACAGATGAAGTGAAAGCCGATGTGCTTCAAGCTTTTAAAAAAGTCTTGGAGAATGAGGCACTCTATAAATCTTTTAATATTGATTTCTACAAGGATTTCGATAAAATGTTAGAAGAAGTGACAAAGAACTACGAAAAGCGAAATATCAGTTTACTAGAATTCATGGATTTTTACAGCGCTTATAAAGAAAGCACCAACCAATTAAATGCTTTTATGTGTAACCGATTGAATGCTTTTGAGGAACTGAATTTTAGTGTTGGAAAGAACATCATACATTATTAATTTGCAAATGATCATGAAAATAAACTATATGTATTTCAGAAAAACCCTACTTCAAAAACCCTTACAATGGGGCAAGACTTATATTACAAGAAAATCAAGAGCCATAACCGTATTATCCATTATATGTTCTTTAAATCAAAGCTGTAAACCGCCCACAGAAACAGTAGATGCGAAATTTTGTTTAAGCCCCGAAATGGAAAAGCTAATCTCTATTGACACCGCTAGAATAAGGATGGTAGAGAATGAATTGAAATTAACAGGTAAAATTACCTACAATGAGGAAAATGTACTGAAAGTATTTCCTCCGGTGAGCGGTATTGTCAAAGAAGTGAAAGTAGGAGTGGGAGACCATGTGCAAAAAGGGCAGGTAATTGCTGTTATTAGAAGTTCGGAAATGGCTGCTATAGAAAATGATTTGAATAATGCACAGTCAAATTATGAAATCGCACAAAAAAACTACAACTCGGTTGAAGACATGTATAAAGGGGGTGTAGGCTCTGAGAAAGAATGGATTTCTGCAAAGAAAGAACTTGAAAAAACAAGCTCTTAACTCAATAAAGCTAAGAATATTTCGGTCGTTTATGTAGGTAGAAACACATCAGAATATTTGATTCGGTTACCGCTTTAGGGTGTCATAGTCGAA
>CAZJBB010000207.1:0-5688 GCA_964543995.1 uncultured Bacteroidales bacterium | reverse complement strand
TATTGCTTCTCGCTTGACGATAGAAGGTCCAATTAAAAAAGATAAAGGCTCCTTTATTATTTCGGGACGCCGAACGTATGCCGATTTATTTTTAGGTCTTTTAAACAATAAAACGCTGAAAAATACCTCCATATATTTTTACGATTTTAATTTAAAAGCCAATTATCAAATTACAGAGAAAGATAAGATTTTCCTTTCCGGCTATTTTGGAAGAGATGTGTTTGACCGGACCAATGCTCAGAACTCTGCCATGGGAATCAGTTGGGGAAACGCAACCGGAACTTTGCGTTGGAATCATGTTTTTAACAACAAGCTGTTTTTGAACAGTTCTCTTATCTATAGTGATTATAATTACCTGATAACCATTGGCTCAGGAGATGCTCAATATCAAGTAAAGTCGAGTATTCAGGATTTTGCGGTGAAAGAAAATGCCACTTATTTTATTGGGAGCAAGAATACCTTGAAACTCGGTGCTGAATTTACCGATCATACCTTTCTTCCCGGGGAAGTCACTTTAGGGACTTCCTCTGTGATTCCTGCTAACAGAATTCATTTATCCAAGACCATTCAACCCAAGCATGCCGTGGAAGGAGCCGTGTATATTGCTGATGAAATTGAAGTAGGGTCGAGACTAAAGTTGAATTACGGGATCCGATATTCCATGTTTGAAGCCATTGGTCCCGGCACCGTTTTTTCTTACGATGCTAACGGATTGATTTCTGACAGTACGAATTATTCTACCAATCAAAAAATCAAGGCCTATGGAGGTTGGGAGCCACGTTTGTCGGCTGTTTATGTGTTGAATGAAACGTCTTCATTAAAAGCTTCCTATAATCGCTTGTACCAGTACATGCACTTACTTTCTAATACCACTTCTTCTACTCCTGTTGACTTGTGGGTGCCTTCCAGCTCCATTATAAAACCTCAAATTGGAGATCAAGTTGATTTGGGATATTTTAAAAATTTCAAAAATGATGTATACGAAGCTTCGGTAGAAGTGTACTATAAAACCATGCAAAACCAAATTGAATATAAACCGGGAGCAGATTTGCAGTTTAACAGAACGGTAGAATCTCAGTTGCTATTTGGAAAAGGTTGGGCTTATGGAGTAGAGTTTTTTGTTAAGAAGAAAAGTGGAAGGTTTAATGGTTGGATTGGGTATACCCTATCTCGATCCATGAGACAATTTGATGGCATTGACAATGGCACATCCTTCCCGGCGAAACAAGATATTATCCATGATATATCGGTTGTAGGTATTTACCAACTGAGCAAAAAATTAACTTTCTCCGCTACATGGGTCTACTGGACCGGAAATGCGGTTACTTTTCCGAGTGGTAAATATGAAATGGATGGACAAGTTGCCAATCTTTATACTTCAAGAAATGGTTATCGAATGCCGGCATACCATCGAATGGATGTGGGTTTGACTTGGCAAAGAAAAAAGACCGAGAAAAGAGAATCGAGTTGGAACTTCTCAATTTACAACGTATATGGAAGAGAAAATGCTTATTCTATTAATTTCCAACAAGATCCTAATGACCCAAATAAAATGCAAGCGGTGCAACTCTCTTTATTCCGTTGGGTGCCTGCCATTACTTACAACTTTAAATTTTAAACCATGAAAACCATGCATCAAAAACGTTTTTTATGGAAATCGAAACATACTTCTATATATTTAGCAGGATTGCTCTATATTTCATTATTTACTTCCTGCGAAAAAGTGGTTTACATAGATTTGAATACTTCCAGTCCGATTCCCGTGGTGGAAGGTTATATTACCGACCATACTCAACCCTGCTCCATTAAGTTGAGTCATTCCGTTAATTATTACGATCCAAATGTTTTTCCGGCTTTAACAGATGCCGTGGTGAGTGTATCTGATAATGTTGGTAATTCAGAAGTATTGCATCAAACGTCTGATGGGATGTATCAATCTTCAAGCATACAAGGGACTCCCGGAAGAACCTATACCCTTAAAATTCTATATAAAGGGATTGAGTATAGTGCCCATTCCTATTTACCTGCTCCTGTTGCCATGGATTCGGTGATTATAATGCAAAATCCACCCGGAGGGGGTGGTTTTGGTGGCGGACTAGACAGCATTCCGGGTTATCGAATTACCACTATTTTTAAAGATCCTCCCGGACTGGGGAATTATTATCGACTATGGCTTCATTCCAATGACTCCCTTGCCATAAATAAAGGACGATATCATTTAGCTACCGACAAGTTATCCGATGGTGATGAAATGTCCATATCGTACAATACAAAATTAAGGCCTGGAGATAGCCTTACTGTTACTCTTGAATGTATCGACAAATATGCTTTTGATTATTTCAGCACCCTCGGTAGCGTGGTGGGAGATGGTTCTTTTTTTATGTCGGCACCTCCTGCAAACCCGGTAAACAACATCAGTAATGGTGGGCTGGGGTATTTTTCGGCATATTCTTATACCGAAAAGAAGTTTGTGGTACAGTAATATTGCTAAATTGCATGCATTTTGAATATTTTTTTTAAACAGAAAGAATAATCAATAAATGAAATATATTTGTATTAAAATTGCCTAATGAAACCAATAGATGAGAATTTATACGACCGCATTCCGGTAAAGAAATTAGTTTCCAAACGAGATATCGGCATAGAAATATTCGAATTAATCGATGGGAACATGATGCTGGAAGCCACTTTTATGGATACCTATCACCTCATACGACTTAATTTGCAGATACATCCACAAAGCAGAACCATCATTGCCGCCAAAAGTGAATACACCAATTTTCCACATGCACAATGTGCCAGTTTGGAAGTGAAAGCCAAAGCCTTAGTTGGTTTGATATTGGAAAGAGGGATAACAAAGGAAATTATCAATAGAATTGGAGGATGTGATGGTTGTGTACACCTAAGAGAGCTGGTAATGGAAACCATCAACTTTGCTGCCACAGCAATGATTGGGTATAACGAAGGCTTTGGATTGATGAGTCGTGACTTTAATATTTTGGATGAACATCAAAAATTTGAACTGTCGAAAGACTTATTAAAAAACACTTGTTATGTGTACAAAGAAAAATAATCGCACATTCCTTTTCAAAAGCACCTTTATTTAGAAAGATTATCAGTAAATTTGTGATTAAGATAACCGAAAAAAACGCGAGAGAGATTTTATGTACACTGTTGATATTGAGTTAGAAAAGAAAGAAATTTTAAAAAGATACCGCAATCTACTAAAGGTATGCAAACCCAAGTCGAATCGTCAAGATAAGTTGTTGATACGTAAGGCATTTAACCTTGCAGTAGAGGCTCATAAAGACATGCGGCGTAGGAGCGGAGAACCCTATATATATCATCCTATTGAAGTGGCAACCATTGCAGTGGGCGAAATTGGATTGGGGACTACTTCAGTAATCTGTGCTTTACTTCACGATGTGGTTGAGGATACCGATTACACCTTGTCTGATATTGAATCTATGTTTGGGGAAAAAGTATCCCGTATTATTGATGGTCTTACTAAAATAGAAGGATTTCTCGATCAAAAACCCCTTTCGGAGCAAGCAGAGAATTTCAAGAAAATGCTGCTTACCTTAACCGATGATGTTCGGGTGATTTTAATAAAATTGGCAGATCGCTTACATAATATGCGCACCATTGAGCACATGCCGCGTGAAAAGCAACTGAAAATCGCATCCGAAACGCTGTATTTATATGTTCCCCTCGCTCACCGCTTAGGTTTGTATGTAATTAAATCGGAATTGGAAGATTTGTCCTTGAAGGTGAATCAACCGGAAGTATTCCTGTCAATAGAAGAGAAACTCAAGAAAACAGAAAGTCAACGCAAGCGATTTATAGAGCAATTTAAGTTGCCTATCAAGCAAAGTTTGACTAAGGAAGGATTCACTTTTGAAATTACGTATCGTACAAAATCCATTGCTTCCATTTGGCGGAAAATGAATAGTAAGAAAATTCCTTTTGAGGATGTTTTTGATATTTTCGCATTAAGGATTATTATTGATTCTCTTCCTGAAAATGAAAACCGAGATTGTTGGACGGTTTATGCCATTGTTACAGAGTTATATACTCCTAATACCGATCGATTGAGAGATTGGGTGTCAACACCAAAATCAAACGGTTATAAATCCCTGCATACCACGGTTATGAGTGATGAAGGTAAGTGGGTAGAGGTGCAAATTCGGAGTAAACGTATGGATGAAATTGCTGAAAAAGGTTATGCAGCACATTGGAAATATAAGGGCGAGACTGATGATGGTGGCTTGGATATGTGGTTGGCGAAAATTCGAGAACTCCTTAACAGCGAAGAATCCAATGCCATGGATTTTGTTAAAGGAATTAAAAACAGCCTCTATGCAAAAGAAATTATTGTCTTTACTCCAAAAGGAAAGGAATTTGTTTTACCCGATGAATCTTGCATTATCGATTTCGGTTATGCCATTCATTCTGACATAGGGAATCATTGCATTGGAGCAAAAGTAAATAACAAACTTGTTCCTATTAATCAAGTTTTAAAGTCAGGGGACCAGGTTGAAATCATTACTTCTAAAAAACAATTTCCACAACAAGCATGGCTAAATTATGTAAAAACGTCCAGAGCGGTTTCACGTATCAATTTAGCTTTAAAAGATCAAAAGAAAGAAATTGTTGACGATGGGAAAAAAATATTCATGGAGTATTTGATTGAACTCAACCTCAAAAATACACCGGAGAACATTAAACATGTGCTCGCTACATTTAAGTTGCAGAATGCTAATGATTTATATTATTTTATCGGCATCAAAAGCATTGGGTTAATAGAGCTAAAAGAGTGTTTTTCTGAGCTAAATAAATCAAGTTGGTTTTTCCTTCCTTCTTTTTTCAAAAAATCGCAAAAACAAAAAGTGAAGGAAGTAATTGAGAAAATTAGCCTACAATTAAAAAATGACCCTGCTTCTCTATTGCTTAACGAAAACATTGACGAAATCAAATATACCATTGCCCCTTGTTGTAACCCAATACCCGGGGATGCTGTAATTGCTATTGAATTAACTCAAGGCATTGAAATTCACACTACCACTTGTACCAAGGCGATAGAGTTTATGTCTAACTACGGTAAGAAAATTGTAAAAGCCAAATGGAACAATCAGGAAATGGTGTCTTTTCTTGCGGGATTAAAAATAAACGGCTTCGACAAAAAAGGCATTATTAAAGATATTTCCCGAATTATTTCCGAGGATTTAAGTATTAACATACGTTCATTTAACATCGAGAGCAGTGAAGGTATTTTTGAAGGAAATATCATGGTGTATATTCAAGATACACAGCATCTTCAAAAATTGATTTCCAATTTAAAGAAGGTGAACGGAGTGGATTCCGTTCGAAGAGTGTAAACACTTAAATCTTATGCCTCTTACCGTGAGATAAAAGAGGGTCTATTCTTTTATCATGGTTAATGTCATCTTAAACTGCTCTAATGCATTTACTGCATGGGGAATATTGGCCGGCATGATGATGCTTTCATTGGCAGTTAAAACAAAAGGAATGCTGTTAATAGAAATTTCCGCTTTCCCTTCAAGTATTTGAATGATAGCATCGAATGGAGCTGTATGTTGGCTTAAGGACTGGCCTTTGTCGAAGGCAAAAAGCGGCTCACATAAAAAAAGTGGGGAGAAGTATTAATTTTGGCATCAAAAACTTATG
>CAZJBB010000206.1:0-5695 GCA_964543995.1 uncultured Bacteroidales bacterium | reverse complement strand
TTAAAGTAAAAAAAGGAGATGAAGTCGTGTCTGTCTTTAACGGAAGAGTGAGTATGGCAAAACGGTATTATGGCTACGGAAATATGGTTGTGGTTGAAAATGAAAATGGAGTAGAAACTTATTATGCACATTTATCCAAGATTACAGTCAAACCAAACCAGATTATAAAAGCAGGGGAGGTGCTAGGGTTAGGTGGTAGAACAGGACGCGCAACCACCGATCATCTTCACTTTGAAACACGAATCAATGGAGTGCCTTTTAACCCATTACAAATCTTGGATTTTGGCTTATATAGCTTAAAGAAAGACACTTTGATGGTTTCAAGCGATTTGTTTCAGGATTTTGATAAGAAAAACATGAAAGCTTCCAAAAACAAAAAAAACAAAAAAGGGAAGCGAAAGAAATATGAATCTGAAGAAATAGTAATGCAATCTGATAGCGAAAAAGTGTCTGAAAATCAGTTGCCTGAAACAGTTAAATCCAAGAAAAAAAATAAAAAAGGAAAGACTAAAAAAGCTGATCCGGAAGCCTTGGTTGTAAATTCTGATAATGAAAATCTATCAAAACTTAATGAAAAGCATGCTGATGAGCAAGTGAAGTCGAGGACTAAAATCAAAAATAAATCATACGTTGTAAAAGCAGGAGATACCTTATTTTCTATTGCTAAAAAAAACAATGTAGCTCTTGCTGTTTTATTGAAAAAAAATAAAATGTCTAAAAAATCCGTCATTAAATTAGGGCAAAAAATTAAAATACCCTAATTTATTCGTAACGTAGGAAGCTTGTTTTGGACTTTTGAACTTTCTTTAATTGAGATAAAATTGGTTCTGCTAAACTCTTTCGAATGGAAAATTCGATTAAACATTCGTCTTCAAAATGATTTTTAATAATTTGAACCGGATTTGATTTCATTTTAATCATTACTTCGCTCATTTGGGCATATTCGAAATTCAATTGATAGACTTCTTTAACAAAAGACTCCTTGATATTTGCCGATATTAATGCTTCTCTAGAAGCGGTTTTATATGCATTTATTAATCCACTGACCCCTAATTTAGTGCCACCAAAATAACGAGTAACAACGATTAATATATTGGTCAATTCAAAAGACAGTATTTGTCCTAAAATAGGTCTACCGGCAGTGCCTGAGGGTTCTCCATCATCATTATTTCGCTGAATGCTTCCATCAAAACCTATTCGATATGCAAAGCAATGATGTCTGGCATCATGATACTGCTTTGAAACCTTTGCAAGCTCATCTTTGAATTGGAGTTCAGTTTGAATAGGGACAGCAGTAGCTATAAATTTACTGCCTTTTTCTCTGTAAATTCCTTCAGAAGATGCCAAAATGGTTTTATAGGTGTCGTCGAAAAGCATACTTCTTTAATTAAAGTTGATATTCGAATTGTAAAACCAATTATCTTTTATGCCTTGCATTCACTTTGGTTTTTATAAAAGATTACTTTATCAGAATCAACATTTTCGATGTATTCAGGGATACGATGCATTGAAGGGGCCTTTAATCCTGAGGTAAAAGTTTTGTTGCCAATCAAAACGAATGCTTCATCCCACAGATTGCTTTTGATAAATTTATTGAGTGTTTTTCTTCCACCTTCAATAATAACAGATTGAATGCCTTTTTTATATAAAACATTGAGAATGCTTTTACATTCATCATCTTGCTCCGAAATTAGGGCATATTCAACTTTGTCCTTTATAGGATTCGAATGCTGATGCGCAATAACTAATGTGTCCTGAGATCCATCAAAAACATTTAGACTGGCGGGCAATTCGTTTTTAGGGTCATAAACTACCCTTAAAGGATTTTTGCCGGTAGTGAGTCTTACCGTTAATTTCGGATTATCATTAGATGCTGTTCGGAACCCAATCAAGATGGCTTGTTCTTGTGAACGCCACAAATGAACCCTTCTTTTCAAAGCCTCGTTTGTAATCCAATTGGAGTCATTTGGACTATTTTCCCTATCAATGTCCATGAACCCATCCAAAGACTGAGCCCATTTTAATATAACGTAAGGTTTGTTCTTTTGATGAAAGGTGAAAAAACGTTTATTTAAAGCAGCACATTCTTTTTCTTGAATTCCGACAATCACTTCAATGCCAGCAGATTTTAATAATTGGATTCCTTTTCCGCTTATCAATGGATTGGGATCCGTAGTCCCGATTACCACCCTTGGAATTCCCTTGCTGATGATTAAATCAGCGCATGGAGGAGTTTTCCCTTGATGTGAACATGGTTCGAGGCTTACATATAAGGTTGCGTCTTTTAGTTGTTCTTTGTTGATTACAGAATTTATTGCATTTACTTCTGCATGTGGTCCTCCAAATTCTCTATGAAATCCCTCACCAATTATTTTTTCTTGGTAAACAACAACACTTCCGACCATTGGATTTGGAGCCACACTTCTTAAACCGTTGGTTGCTATTTCAATGCAACGATTCATAAATATTTCATGTGTATTCATAATGCAAAAATATATTAAATTGTTACTTTAGCTTCATGAAATTTCCAACCAACAAAATAGGCGATATCATTAAGGTGTTTAGAAATCAACTACTTGATTATTATCCAATAGAAGAAATCAACTCCTTTATTTATTTGTTTTTCAATTATTTATACGGGTTTTCGAAAATTGATTTATTGCTTAATTCGGATCGAACAATTAATGAATCAGACATTTTAAAAATAAACAATTGTATTAAAGCGCTTAAAATATACAAACCCATTCAGTATGTAATTGGATATACAGAGTTTATGGGTCACAAATTCATGGTAGATGCTTCAGTATTAATTCCACGACCGGAGACAGAAGAACTGGTTCAATGGGTTCTAAATGATAGTTCCCCTATAGAAAATATGCATGTGATTGACATTGGTTCAGGAAGTGGATGTATTTCCATAACATTAAAACTTAATATTCAATCTGCCAAGGTTTTGGGTATTGATGTTTCTTCTGACGCATTAACAATTGCATGCCGTAATGCAAGTCTGCTAGGGGCAGATGTTTTGTACGAGAAAAAAGACATTCTCTCAGACATGGAAGATTTTGAAGAAAACTTCTTTGACCTTATTGTGAGCAACCCTCCTTATGTGCTTGATAACGAGAAGTCTATGATGTCTAAAAATGTGCTTGATTTTGAGCCTCACTTGGCTTTATTTGTTCCTGACAAGAATCCTTTGTTGTATTATGAGAAAATTGCAGCAAAAGCATTGAAATGGCTTAAACCTAATGGAAAAGTTTATTTAGAAATGAATCCACTTCAAAGCAAACAAATGCAATCGCTTTTTGAACAAAAAGGTTTTGTTTCAATTGAGATAAAAGAGGACATTCATGGAAAAGCTCGATTTATAAAAGGAGAAAAGCCTTAATTAAGCATCCAGCAGAAAACTCTTTTGTCATCCATTTTTTTTATTTCGAGCGCTTTTGAGTAATTCAGTATTTGTTGAATTACAAATTCCGATGGAAGTTCGCTTTTCACAATGGGGGCTTTCTTTAAAGTCTTAGTGGAACGAACATGAGCTAAAGTATAATTTTTTGACATAGGCTATAAATTTCTAATTATACTAAGCTAACGAGAGAGCATCAAAAAAATTGCAGTTCTTGCATTTTTTTATTGCGAAAGAACGATATTTTTTTCTTCAATAATCTTCCGAAGATTAATCAAAGCATATCGCATTCTTCCTAAAGCCGTATTAATACTAACATTCGTTTTTTCTGCAATTTCTTTAAAACTCATGTCATTGAAATGACGCATGATGATGACTTCTTGTTGTTCTTTAGAAAGATGTAAAATGGATTGGTGCAATTCAACATGAATTTGTTCAGTAATCATAAAATCCTCGATATTTGGCTCAACAATAGCAATAAATTTCATGAAGTCGAACTCTTCCTTATTTTCTATAACAGGAGTATTTTTTTGTTTTCTAAAGTAATCAATAACCAAATTATGAGCAATCCGAATAACCCAATTAATGAATTTTCCTTCATCTTTATATGTGCCTGATTGCAAAGTATTAATTACTTTAATAAAGGTATCTTGAAACATATCATTTGCAAGGTCTCTATCTTTAACCAAGTTTACTATATATCCGAATACTTTTTTCTGATGACGACGAACTAAAATTTCTAGTCCTAATACGTTACCGTCTTGGTAACAACGAATTAAATCATTATCTTCAAGTTTTTGCAAATGCATAACACCTCCTTTTTTAAATGATGAATAAAATTAAAAAGGTAGATGTTTACTCGATAATGATTCTTATAGGTGAATACTTAAAATAAGTTAATTGAAAAAGCAAAAATAATATCATTTTCTTCAAAAAGCAAGTTTTATTTAATAATTTTGTCAAAAATCGAATTTCACTTTAATTGAAACATATTGTATTTCATGCCTGATAAGGATTATAGCTCTGTAGACCCGAGACAAAATATCATCATTAAAAATGCCAGAACAAACAATCTTAAAAATATAAGTCTTGTTTTGCCAAAGAACAAGCTTATTATCATTTCAGGACTTTCCGGATCAGGTAAAACTTCTTTGGCTTTTGACACTCTTTTTGCTGAAGGTCAACGCAGATATGTTGAAAGCTTAAGTTCCTATGCACGTCAGTTTTTAGGAAGAATGCATAAACCTGAAGTTGATTTTATAAAGGGGATTTCGCCTGCAATAGCCATTCAGCAAAAAGTGATTTCTCGTAATCCACGGTCAACCGTTGGTACTTCAACAGAAATTTATGAATACTTAAAATTAATTTTTGCCAGAATTGGCATAACCTATTCACCGATTTCAGGGAAAGAAGTTAAGCGAGATAATGTGACAGATGTTGTAAACATGATTTGTTCTCAGCCAAAAGGGAGCAGAATAATGATTGCAGCCCCCATAATTGTAAGTGAAGATAAAACCCATGATGAATACTTGAAATCACTTCAATATCAGGGTTTTACTAGACTCCTTGTGCAAAATACAGTGCATAAAATAGAAGATATTATTTCTCAAAACATTCCGTTTACCAACAAGGAAATATCCATACTCATTGATAGGATTGAAGTGAATGTCGAAGAAGAAACTGTGTCTCGAATTGGAGATTCAGTACAACAAGCATTTTATGAAGGGAAAGGGTATTGCCACGTTTTTTTATCAGATTCTAACTCACTTCAGACTTTCTCCAATAAATTTGAATTAGATGGGATGACCTTTGAGGAACCATCATTAAACTTTTTTAGTTTTAATAACCCTTTCGGTGCTTGTAAAACATGTGAAGGTTTTGGGAGTATTATTGGAATTGATGAGGACTTGGTCATCCCGAATAAACATCTATCGGTTTACGAGGAAGCAATTGTATGCTGGAAAGGTGAAAAAATGAGTGAGTGGAAGAATGAATTGGTAATGAACGCCTATAAATTTGACTTTCCAATTCATACCCCCATTGCTGAGCTTTCTAAAGAGCAAAGAGCCATTTTATGGACAGGCAATGATTACTTTCATGGTTTGAACGATTTCTTTAAATTTGTTGAAGAACAATCATATAAAATTCAATACAGGGTAATGCTTTCTCGTTATCGTGGACGAACCGTATGTCCTGATTGCAAAGGCACTCGCTTGAGAAAAGACGCTTCTTATGTATTGATAGGAGGGAAGTCCTTGATAGATGTGGTCTTGATGAATATTGACCAAT
>CAZJBB010000205.1:0-5745 GCA_964543995.1 uncultured Bacteroidales bacterium | reverse complement strand
ATGGAAATGTGGCCTGCAATGATATCACCAATGAGTTTAGGAATGAAAAAGGGGCTAAAACGAGGGGTTCCATCACCATGAGCAAAGGTAATTGCTTCCTCAAGAAATGTTGTAAAACCTCCAATACCAGTTCCCCAAATCACCCCAGCTCTGTCCAGATCGATTTTTGTCGTATCAAGACCGGAATTCTTCATGGCTTCAATAGCCGCTACAATTCCAAAATGGGAGAATGGATCATGTTTTCTGACTTCTTTTCGGTCAAAAAACAGGCTAGCATCGAAATTTTTTACTTCACATGCAAATTGAGTTTTAAACTTGGACGCATCAAAATGGGTAATAGGAGCACTGCCACTAACCCCGTTTATCAAACTATTCCAAAATTCATCAACTGTATTACCAATGGGTGTTAATGCACCTAATCCGGTAATGACAACTCGTTTTAACTCCATTAATATTGTTTTTTGTAGGTAGGGAAAATTTACTTCGCGTTGTTCTCAATGTACGCAATAGCATCGCCTACTGTAGCAATTTTTTCTGCCTGATCATCAGGAATTGCAATATTAAATTCTTTTTCGAATTCCATAATTAATTCTACGGTGTCTAATGAATCTGCGCCCAAATCGTTTGTGAAACTTGCTTCTGGGTTCACTTCGTTTTCATCTACACCAAGCTTATCAACTATGATAGCTTTTACTCTTGTTGAAATGTCTGACATGTTTTTTCTTTATTTTGATTAAACAGGGTGCAAAGAAAACCATTTTAACGATGATTACCAAAAAATGATGTAATTATTTTTCTTAAACTAAGTTAAAACACAGATATTCTGTTGAATATGATAAACGAATTCTTTTTCTTTTGCATGAGTGTAGCCCATTTGACAGAAATACTTATTTTTGAAGCAATATTTTATCATTATGCGGCATTTAGCCATATTTGCCTCCGGAAATGGGAGCAACGCTGAAAACATTATTCAATACTTTAAAAACAATCCTGACGATGCAGTTATGGGTGTTTTTTGCAATAATCCGAATGCATTTGTAATTGATAGAGCCAAAAAATTAGAGGTACCTTGTTTTGTGTTCGGAAAGAAGGATTTATACGAATCCTCAACAGTTTTCCTTCAGCTTCAGAAGCTTCAGGTTACCCACATTATTTTAGCAGGGTTTTTATGGCTCATCCCGGAAAACATTATTGAAAACTATTCCAATAGGATCATTAATATTCATCCTGCATTGCTTCCAAAATATGGAGGAAAAGGGATGTATGGAAATAGAGTACACTCCGAAGTGATTAAAAATAAAGAAACAGAATCGGGAATCAGTATTCATTTTGTTAATAAGAATTATGATGAAGGGGACATCATTTTTCAATCGAAATGCAATATTGATCCTATCAATGAAACCATTGAATCCTTGGCCTGTAAAATTCATGCTTTGGAGCAAATGCATTTCCCAAGGGTTATAGAACAAGTTTTAAATCAATTTTAAAATGAATAAGGATAGATTAAAGAAAAAATACAGCAATGGAGAGGTTACTGTTTTCTGGAATCCTGAACTTTGTATTCATGCTACCACTTGTTATGCTGAATTACCGGAGGTCTTTAAGCCCTACAAAAGGCCCTGGGTGGAAATGAGTGGTGCTTCAACAGCTAAAATTATCGAAGTGGTGAAGAAATGCCCTACTGCTGCCCTTGATTATGCAATGAACAGTGAATTAAAGGTCGATGAAAACATGATAGACGCTAAACTTCCTCCGGTTGAAATTAAGGTGAAATCGCATGGACCGCTGATTATAAAAGGAAATTTTACTCTCATTGATACGTCGGGAGAGACTTTACCCAAAAAAGAAAGAGTGGCCTTGTGTCGTTGTGGTGCTTCTCGTGAAAAACCGTTCTGCGATGGAGAACATAGTTTTATTGATTTTGAATAAACAATTCCACTCTTGAAAAGATTCATAATCCGATTCACGAATGCCTTTTTAACAAAGGATTATGAATGTCATTTATTGAATGTCAATTGTGTAGTATAAACCTCGTTTCTTAGTTAGAAATACATTAAACCTGTTCGTGTTTTTTGTCGGACAAAAATAATTCAATTAGAAGTGATTTAACTTTCGCTTCTATTGTGCACCAATATTGCCGGAAATCTTCAATCCATCTGCTCACTAAAAGGATCTGATGGCTCGCACCATCATTAATAAATCTTTATAATGGTAAACAGAGGAAGCAGACATAAAATAAAAACAATAGGCATTGGCAGCATCAAATTCAGTTGAGGTCCAATAAGTGCCACTTATTCCCCCAATTAAAACTCTGTTTGCATACAGTTTATTCATTTCTTCTTTACTAGGCAAATACCAATCACTGTATCCATTGAGAACCAAATCATAGCAAACTCTGGCAGCATAACTACCGGCTCCCTGATTTGCCACAATGGCATTGGTGTTCGCATTACCGGTGCCCAGCGCTGAACCGGTTGCACCAGTTGCGTTATAGTTAATTCCCCATGGAAAAGTGCCTGATTGATCTGTAGGAGCTACAATAATTCCATGTTTGATATTCGCATCATATCCCGGATCACCGGAAGCCAAAACATAAGCTACAATTCCCCCCTGATAATAGTCACCAACAGCTATATCATTATAATCCCTCCATTTGGGTAATCCATTCTGAAGCCTTAAAAACTGTCCGTTTACACCCGCAGCAATCTGAACCCAAGCAGAACCATCCCAATACATCACCTGTCCAACAGCGGTTCCATTGGGCATAAGGGCTTTACCTGTAGCTTTATCCACTTTAAGGTTGGCAATACTGTCTATATAGGCTTTATTAACTGCATCACTAGTGCTCGTAGGAGTGGCCACATTAGTTATTTTGTTATTATTAGCACTTATGGTTCCTGTAAAGGTTTTAACACCTGCAATATTTTGGTCACCAACGAGCAAAACTGCATGATTGTTAATGCTATCCGAATAATTTGGCTTATTCTTAATGGTTGCCCAAGTGCTATCCCATAATGAAGGTCTATTGAGAATTTGACTTAAGCCGCTGACACTGTTCCAATCGCTATTAATTTGAGAGGCAGGAATGCTCGGTCTATTTAATAAATCGGTATAATTTCCGCTGGTAGCTACGGTTGCAAAAGCAGGCTTGTTTTTAATGGTAGCCCAAGTACTATCCCATAAAGTAGGCTTATTTATGATTTTACTCAAACCGCTCGTACTATTCCAGTCGCTATTTACCTGAGGAGCGGGAATAGAGGGTAAATTTAGTAAATCGGTATAATTTCCGCTGGTAGCAACGGTTGCAAAAGCAGGTTTGTTTTTAATCGTTGCCCAAGTGCTATCCCACAACATAGGCTTATTTATTAAATCGTTATAATTCCCACTAAAACCATTTGCCGCTTTTCCGGAATATAAGGCGTAAGGAACACTTAACAATTGAGTTGTACCCACAATTTGCGAATAATTGGTACCCCCGCTAGGATCTGTTTCGGTCTTAATAAAATAGGGCCCATTTGCCCAATCAATTGAGGCAAAGGTTCCACTGATAACCAAACCACCGCCTATTTCAATGCTAATCAAACCATTTGCATTGGTTGAAGGCGTTTGAGTTTCAACATAAACTGCGGGTCCGCTTGCTATTCCTTGCAATATGCTTATTCTTATACCTACTTGAACATTCGTTTGCAAGACATTACTGCTGTTGCGAATGATAGCTTGGTAACTCATTTTTTGTGGTGACTGAGCACTCGATTGCTTTGGCAAAAAAGCCACTGCAATAATTAACATGACTAAAATTGTAGTTAATTTTCTCATTTTTTGTAGTGTTAATAATGTGAATATATAGAGTATATTTTTATTTATGAATCATACTTTTGCTAGAAGTCTTGCTAATATGAGGATGCAGCAAATTATTAGTTTACAATTACATATTCAAAAATATGAAAATATATTTGAATCTCAAAATAATAACAGAAATATTAAATTATTTTTTTCACATAAAACAATCCTAAATAAATTGCTTAGGAAACTTCACCCAATATCAACTTCTGGAGCAACAAAACGACAAATGACCGGAAATTTGAAAGCAAAAGTTTATATACCCTGTTAGGTTTTGACCTAGTAATTTTGCTCAACAAGATTCATGTTTCATTATCGTACTAAACTCTGTGCTTCTTTTGTCTTTAAGTCAATTATTAAATATGCTTTGCCTTGACTCAACAGGCTTATAGATTTGCATCTCCGGTAATTCTTTCTTTGCTGTCGGTTTCTGTTAATGTTTCATACTTAAAAACAATAGATTCAAGCAAATCTATAATGAAATTTTCGGCCTTACTTTTTTCATATCCTGTAAAATGATCGTGAAATAAGACCAGTACCAACCAAGCACAATCAGGGTGTTTTTTTGAAAAATATTGATTCTCCAAATCCTGATTAGGGAATAATTCAAACCATGTTCCAGTTTCTTTATTCAAATTCCAGTAAAATTGCTTAATCTTGTAGGGCAATCTCGATTCAAGCATGGAGCCTTTCTTAACCGTAGTTAGGGTTCTGTAAAATTTTGCCAGATGATTTTTAATAGAATTGTGAATTTCTTTTTCGTCATTAAATCCACATTTTATTCCGAATAATACTTGATGTTTCATATCATACTACTAAACGCTTGCATTTAAGAAGCAGTGCGAAGGTAGGAAAAAGCATTAAACCACCAAAATAAGCATTCGATTTTAACCTTTTATAAAGCACTTCATTTTCATTATTAATGTTTCATTATTACCTTTGTCATCCCATGAAGTACCTTTTTGGAATATTATTAGCCCTAACCCTCATTACTGTTAAAGGGCAGGACACTGTTAAAGTGTTGTTTATCGGAAACAGCTTTACCTATTTCAATGATATGCCCATGATGTTCGATAGCATTGCTCGATCGGCAGGCTACAAAGTAAAAACTCAAATGTATGCCCCCGGAGGGGTAAGTGTTGGAGATACCTCTCAAGGCACCATGGCACACATGAACAACCCTGTGGTATATGAGAATATTCGTTCGGATCATTGGGATTATGTGGTGTTGCAAGACAATCAGGGAAGATTTGTACTGGATTATGGAGTGTTTCCTTCTTCCAGTTTGGTAATTCAAGGCCATTTGCAGATAAGAGATTCAGTAGTTAAGAACAACCCTTGCGCTAAAATGGTTTGGTTTACAGGTTGGGGAATGAAAAACGGATTGCCTCCCAATGGGAATACCGGCATTGAAATGATAGAGCGCATTGCAGCCAACTACCGCTACCTCAACGATACAGCTCACCAAATCATTGCCCCTATTGGTGGTACTTGGAAGAAAATCATACTGATGAATCCGGCTTTTGACCTTTGGTCCCCCGACCAAACTCACCCTTCTGTTGAAGGCAGCTTTTTAACGGCATCTTTATTATATGCAACCATTTTCAGAGATTTTCCTCAAAACAGTCCATTTAATTCATCATTGACAACTTCTACAACCAGTCTATTAAAGCAAGCCGCTTGGGAAACCCTGAACGATAGTTTTCCTATCACCAATTTGGCTTCCATTACTCCGGCTCTAGTTTTCCAAAACAACCAATTAGTAAGCAATTTATATTCCCAGTACAACTGGTATCAAAACCTACAATATCTTCAGGGGGAAAATTCCAATATTTTACCCATATCTTCCACCGGATATTACTTCCTGATAGCATCCGATATCTATGGCTGTAAATTGAAATCTTT
>CAZJBB010000204.1:0-5767 GCA_964543995.1 uncultured Bacteroidales bacterium | reverse complement strand
AGATAGCTTCAGGTGACTGGAGTTCAGACGTGTGCTCTTCCGATCTTTCCTAAAGCAACTAATAAAGATGCTGCTGTAACTTTACTTTTGGTTTCAATTTTCATTTTTTGTTTTTTTGAACCCACAAAAGAACATGCTAAAGCATCATTAAAACATAAATTTATATGGCTATCATATAAAGAAAATATAAAGAAAAGAATGAAGGATTAATTAAAGCGGTAACCGACACCGCTTTCGGTAATAATGTGTGTTGGGTGATTGGGGTTATCTTCTATCTTTTTACGCAATGTACCCACAAATACTCTCAAATATTGGGTTTCGGTTTGAAAATTGACGCCCCAAATCTCTTTTAAAATAAATTGGTGAGTGAGAACACGGCCTTCATTTTTGGCAAAAAGGCATAATAAATTAAATTCTGTTCCCGTGAGTTTTACGATTTCTGCATTTTTCTTTACCACCCTTCCAATAAAGTCAATTTCAATATCTTCGAAACAAAAAATGGTTTTTTCTTCTTCGTCATTGTTTCTCCTGAGGCAGGAACGAATGCGCGCTAGCAGTTCGCCGACACGAAAAGGTTTTGTAAGATAATCCGTGGCTCCGTTGTCCAATGCCGTAACAATATCGGTTTCGCTGCTTTGAACCGAAAGAATAATGATGGCTTTTGTGAACCAAGTTCTTAACTCCTTTAGAATATCATGCCCACTTTTATCGGGCAAACCCAAATCAAGTAAAATTAAATCAGGAGGATGATTGGCAGCCAAACGGATTCCTTCTTGACCGGTTTCGGCAAGAATCACTTTGTAACCATTGCTTCCCAGATTAATTTCGAGCAATTTACGAATTTGTTGTTCGTCATCGATTATTAAAATTTCCGCCTTATTCATTTTTTAAGAGGTTAACAAAAGATGTTTCTAAAGGAAAAGAGATGCTAAATAAAGCTCCTCCCGAAGGAATATTTTCAAGTGTGATTGTCCCTTTGTGTGCTTCCACAAATCCTTTTACTATGGACAAGCCCAATCCAATGCCACCGGTTTTATTATGCGGCAAACGATAGAACTTATCAAACACATGCTGAATATCATTTTCAGGGAAGCCTTTTCCATTATCTGAGATGTTAATATAACATGTTTCATTTACACATTCCACAACAATTTGAATTTTCGATTGAGGAGGCGTATAATGAACTGCATTCAGCAATAAATTAATAAAAACTTGCTCCATTAAGCCCCTATCAATTTTAAATAAAGGAAGTTCTTCGTTGGGTTGAAAAATCACTTGATGGTTAGCCATCACTGATGACAGTTTTCCAAGTACATAGTAAACCAAATCATTCATGTCGCACCAATCCAAATTGAGTTTCAATATTCCGCTTTCTAAACGACTTTGATTCAGCAGATTTTCCACTTGACGATTAAGCCTGATGCTGGCAATATCAATTTCATTTAATAAATCCTGTTGGGTTTCGGGCGAAAGTTTCTCCTTATTTTCTTTCATGGTATCTACGGCACCTATAATGGCAGAAATTGGTGTTCTTAACTCATGGGACAAAGAGTTTAATAGGGTATTATACAATCGTATGGTATTTTCTTTCTCTTCTTTTTCTCTGGCCTTTTTTTCAACTTCTCTAATTTTATAAGTTAACACGGCATTTACCAAAGCCACCACAAAATACATCAAAAACATCAATATATCTTCAGCATTATCAATATGTAAGGTAAAAATGGGAGGAATAAAGAAAAAATTCCAAATGATTGCACTCAACACTGCTGCAGTCAAGACAGGTTTGATGTCAAACAACATGGCAAGCAAAGAAACAATAAAAAGGAGTATTAATGCAACCACTTTGTATCCAATAAATGCAGCCATTAAAAAACATATTGTTGAAATCAGCATGGTCAACAATATACTTACGGCATATTGGAAGGGTAAGGCTAATTTTCTACTTCCGGCAAAGGGCATAATTTGAATTTATGGTCAAAGTTAGTCATATTTCATAAATATCCGAATTGCATTATATGAAGAAGTGAAAAGAAGAGAGACGGAAGTTTGAAGTTCGAAGACGGAAGCATGAGTAAATTAATGGAAATGTTATGTGTTTAGCGGAACATCTTCCTCTTCTTCTGTTAAATTTCATACTATATCCTTAGGAATATCGGTCTTTATCGGGAAAAAAACCGGTTCGACCATAAAATAAATGCGTTCTTCACTTAAATTTTAAGGTTAATCGGTAAAATTTTAAGGTTAACCATAAAAATGTTGACTTTGATCAAGAAAATTTAGCGATAACAGATGACATAATTGCATTCGACTAAAAAATATTGGCGTTAGCACCTGACATAATTGCATTCGTCAACAAAATTTCTCCCTTAAACAAAAAAATATTGCGTTGGACATGAAAATTTTTCCCTTAGACCTAAAAATTTCTGATTTGTCCATAGAAAAAACGTCTTTAACCAAAAAAATACCGAGTTGTCCATAAAAATATAGGGTTGGTTATTTTAAGTAAAGTGTTCCTCCTTTTAATAGAAATCACCTGCTCAGCAAAGAATTCTTCTTTATTGAGATTTTCATGACTGCATTGACTAAATTGAGCTTTTCGACATAATATTTAGATACAAGGAATATCGGCCAGACTGGACTCGATGAGCAGCGGCACACCCATCGCATCGAGACTTGCACATAAAAAATCACTCGTTTATTTTGCTTTCAAAATAAATTCGTATTTTTGAGATTAAGTATTGACTTAGATGCTCTAATGAAAAAAACAATATTTCTATTTTTCGCGTTTACCCTAATTTCGCTTAGCGGATTCTGTTTTTCACGGATTAAGAATACCGGCGATAAGGAATGTAGTCTTTTACATAATGGGATAAATCGCACCTATTGGATTCACATCCCTCAAAACCTTGATACAACGAACAGGGTTCCTTTATTAATTGCATTGCATGGGGGAAGAGGCACAGGCAAAAAAATGGTAGACCTCACTTGCGGTGGCTTTGATACATTAGCTAACCGAGAGCATTTTATTGTTGTATATCCGGACGGCATTGGAAAAAATTGGAACGATGGACGACTTAATTTACCCTCATCGTATAAAGCACAAAATTTGAATATTGACGATGTAGGTTTTATTTCCTCACTGATAGACGAAATAATCAAAACATATAATGCTGACCCAAAGCGAGTATATGTAACCGGGATGTCGAACGGAGCGCTTATGACCCATCGTTTGGCAATTGAACTCAGTGAAAAGATTGCGGCGGCTGCTCCTGTATGTGGAAACATTCCTGCTGATTTGAAATCTCTTCCCAAGCATGCAGTGGCTTTAATGATTATTAACGGAACCAACGATCCGCTTGTACCTTTTGAAGGAGGAAATGTACATTTCGGTAAAAGGAAGTTTGGAAAAGTGCTTTCCACGAATGAATCGGTTTCATTTTGGGTTAAGCATAATAATATAAACGATGTTCCCAAAACAATTTTGCTTTCTGACAATAATATTCCGGATGGTTTTCAAGTGTATATGACTACATTTGGTGATTCATTAAATATAGGCGAGGTATGTTTGATAACAATTAATGGAGGTGGACACACCTGGCCAGGAGGTTGGCAATATTTAAGTGAAAAGTGGATTGGCAAAACCTGTCGCAGTATCGATGGCTGTCAGTGCATCTGGAATTTTTTCAAGTCGCATTCAAAATAAAGCAAAATATTGAAAACTATTAATACTCTGGAAGAATCACTTCCTATCTTCCCATTATAATGAATATAGTTTCGTCAAATGGATTAGTCTCTTCTAAAAACAGGAAACATTCACGAGGAAAATAAGATCAAATGCAAACACCCTGCTCATCAAAGGCTAGGCCTTTGTTGGTTTTTACAGAAGCATTGAATAAATAGTGTTTCTCCCGCTCCTTCCATTAAGATTCTATGAAAAAGCGCCCTTTCTAATTTAGCTAAATTCATTATCTTTGTCTTTATATTAAATTCTGCTCAGTGAATATTAATGAAAAGAAATATTTAAAACAATATACAAAGATCATTGGTTCTCAATTACCTGAATTTATTGCAAAGTTTGATTTTTCTGAAAACAATGGGGACTTCGAATATTTAACTAAAGCTTCTGCCGTTTATTCATCTAATATTGAGGGCAATAGTATAGATTTTAATTCGTACATGAATTACGAATTAAGCAAGGAGAAATTTAGCCATGCTAAAGAGATTGAAGAAATTCAAAATCTTATCAAAGCGTATCATTTTGCGCAAGGGAATAAACTCACCGAAGATAATCTTTTAACATGTCATAAAATATTTTCAGAAACGCTATTAATTAAAAGTAAAAGAGGTCATTATAGAACTGAGCCCGTAGGTGTTTTTGGAAAATCAGGAATGGCTTATTTAGCAGTTGAACCTGATTTTGTAAAACAAGAAATGGGTGTTTTTTTTCAACAACTGAAAGACTTAATAAATTCACCTTTGTCAGCACAAGAAGTCTTTTATCATGCTTCATTCATACATCTCAGATTTGCTCATGTTCATCCCTTTAAAGATGGAAATGGAAGAGCCGCTCGATTAATTGAAAAATGGTTTGTAGCGGAAAAGTTAGGACAAGATTTTTGGAAAATCCCTTCCGAAAAATATTATAAAGAGCATCAATCGCGCTATTATGAAAACATTCATTTAGGAGTAAATTTCTATGAGTTAAATTATGATCATTGCCTAAATTTCCTGGCCATGTTACCCAATTGTCTGAAATAAAAATGAAATATAGACCCACTCCCTTAAACATTGCAAGTGTTATTGTAATTGGGTTTTCGATATAAATGCCTTATATCCAGGACTAGAGGGATGGGGGTTTCTCTTTTTAATCAATTTTCTTCCCTTTGGATTGTTGGGACTATTGGGAGATTACTTTCTACAAAGGTTTTTAAAAAAATATCGTTGGACGTTTATCATTGAGTCATTTTTCCTTACTATCATATTCCTTTGTTATAGTTATACGCAGCGAACAAAGACTCTAATTATCCCGGATCATTTAGAAAGCAAGTACATTATAGCTATATATGGTGTGGACAATGCACCAAAACTTCCTAGCTCCCCATTATGTTGGAGCTACGAAATAATGATACCGGCAAATGGAATTTTCATGACTTCATCTGATATTGAAAGTGATTTACCAAAGACAAAAATGAGAACTTTTTCGGGAGTTGAATTAAATAGTGAAGACAGCAAGCTAGGCTGGACAAGCTTCTCTGACGATAAATTCGAATGTAACGGAAAATCGTATTATTTCAAATCATGGATGGTTGATAGTTCTTGTTGTATGTATTCAAATATGGAAATTGACAGTTTTAAAGTTAACTTTCAAAGACAATTCTGCAAATGATGATTAATTATTCCTTCCCAAATCCATACTACAAATTCAAATTAGAAAGATATATCTTCGTTTAGCCTTGATTTAAATAAAACCACTCATAGATTAATATCCTGAATGTATCCCATTAATAAACTGTACATTTACTATTTTTCAGGAACCGGAAATGCCAGAAATATAGCCATTTGGCTTTCAAAAATTGCTGAAGAAAATGATAATGAAGTTCAAATTATTAATATAGCCGATATAAATAGACTTCATATCGCTCCCCCTCCTACTGATGCATTAGTTGTTTTTATATCTCCAATTCATGGATTTAATTATCCACCGGTTATGCTTCATTTTCTCAGGAGATTTCCTAAAGGGAAAAACAAAGTTGTATTGATGAATACT
>CAZJBB010000203.1:0-5824 GCA_964543995.1 uncultured Bacteroidales bacterium | reverse complement strand
AGATAGCTTCAGGTGACTGGAGTTCAGACGTGTGCTCTTCCGATCTCATGCTTATGAATACTGCTGGTAATTTGATATGCAGCAAACGTAACCAAACCTATAAGTAAAGAAGCCGCTACCGGAATGCTGTACTTCATTATAGAAAACTTTCTTATAGGAGTATGTTGCATATCCAACTTTTTCTCTAACTGAGTCCAAGAGTCAGTATGAACCTCTCCTTCAAAGTTTGAAAGTTTATTTTTAATAATTTGTTCTGCTCGACTTAACTCCATTTTAGTCTATCTATTTCGAATCATTGTTTTTCAAAATCAAAGCCTGAAAAGATTTTCTTGCTTTTGATAGTTGAGATTTTGAAGTCCCAACCGAAATTTTCAGTTTCTCAGCAATGTCATTATGGCTGTATCCTTCAACTACAAAAAGATTAAATATCACTCTGTAACCTTCAGGTAATTTTTGCATACTGGATAATAATTCTTTTGCCGAAAGATTATCCAACTGATTAGTAAAATTTCCTTCAAACTCAAAATCCGAAACATCTTCGGAATAATAATGTTTCAAGTTTTTACGGTAATTACTAATGGCCAAATTCACCATAACTCTCTTCATCCAACCTTCAAAAGAACCTTCGTTTTTGAATTGCTTTATTTTCTCAAAAATGATCATAAAGCCCTCCATCATAACATCTTCTGCTTCATGTTTGTCTTTGGAATACCTTAGACAAATACCCAGCATTTTTGAGCTGTACTTCTGAAAAAGCAACTTTTGCATCAGCCTGTCACTTGCCTTACAGCCTTCTATTATTGCTTCCTCAGATATCATCAATTTTCCTTTAGACGAAATTTGTTTTAATATGGTTGCCTTGCGATGGGTTTAAATCTCAAAATTAGACATTATCATTTACAAGTATAAAGGTATATGAATCTTATTTCCAACAGGGCACTATAATAAAAGCACTTTTGTTCTATTTTACTGGGAATAAAATGGTTATAATTCCAATAATGTACAATTCGACGGATATTTTCAAAAAAGATATTAAAATGCTTTACTTCGCCTCTCGATTGTATTAACTTTGCAAAACATTTTCGCATATTTTATATAACACATTCAAAATCATGAAATTATCTCAATTTCGGTATAAATTACCTCAAGAACTCATTGCTGATTATCCTACTGAACAACGTGACGAATCTAAATTAATGATTCTAAATCGTAAGACTCAAACTATTGAACACCGAGTTTTTAAAGATGTTTTAGAGTATTTCGACGATGGAGATGTGTTTATTCTCAACAACACAAAAGTATTCCCTGCATTATTGTACGGCGAAAAAGAAAAAACCGGAGCTAAAATCACTGTTTTTTTATTGAGAGAGCTCAATGCAGAAAGCAGATTGTGGGATGTGTTGGTTGACCCAGCTCGAAAAATCAGAATCGGGAATAAATTATATTTTGGCGAAAACGATGATTTAGTAGCTGAAGTTATTGATAATACCACTTCAAGGGGAAGAACCTTACGATTTTTATTTGACGGAACGTATGAAGAGTTTAAAAAAGTTCTCAAACGTTTGGGAGAAACCCCATTACCTGAAGAAATTCAACGATTAAGGAAAATTTTGCCGGAAGATAAGGAGCGTTACCAAACGATTTATGCCAAACATGAAGGGGCGGTGGTTGCCCCAACTGCAGGCTTGCATTTTAGCAGAGAATTGATAAAACGTCTGGAAATCAAAGGCGTTTCTTTTGCTGAAGTAACTTTGCATGCCGGGCTTGGAAATTTTAGAACCATTGATGTGGAAGATCTCACCAAACACAAAATGGATTCGGAAGAAATGTATATTGACCAAGCTACTTGTGAAATTGTAAATAAGACCAAAGAAAACAAACGTAATGTGTGTGCCATTGGAACCACATCCATGAAAGCAATTGAATCTTCCGTTACCATTTCTGGTATGCTCAAACCTTATGAAGGATGGACAAATAAATTTATTTTTCCTCCTTATGACTTCAGTATTGCCAATCGGATGATTACAAATTTTCATCCTCCGATGTCATCAATGCAAATGATGGTAGCTGCCTTTGCTGGTTTCGATTTTCTGATGCAAGCTTATAAGGAAGCTATTGAACATAAATACAAGTTTTTGACTTATGGCGATGCCATGTTGATCATTTAAAGCCCAAGGAACCCATTGAGCTTGTTTAGAATTTCTCCTTGATTTTATACTGAAAAGTCCGTTTTTATCAAAATCACGATAAAATGCTGATGTAATGGATGCTTGATACAATTGACCGAGGCAAAAATTAGAATTTTGCCTATACATAAACGGCATTAACACATTATTTGGTAGGTTATAAAAGTTATCCATTTCCGATAACAGAAATATTTCCTATTTTTCCTACTTTTGTAAAATACTCATTTCGATTTTTTGGAAACACTATCCATTTACGTTTATTCTGTGGTCTTATTTATCAAATCATTTGAGGCTTCATCTATATTTGGATTTTTAGGAATCATCATTTTATTGGTTTTCTCTGCAATGTTTTCAAGTTCAGAAACGGCTTACTTTTCGATTAGTCCTGCACAAAAACAAGAGTTGAGCAAAATAAAAACCCCAAGTGCACGTATTGCTGAAAAATTATTGGATATGCCCAAACAGCTACTTGCAACACTTTTGGTTACCAATAACTTCGTTAATATTGCCATTGTTATTTTGTCTACTTATTTATCTGACCAAATTTTCGATTTTACTAACATCGAATGGTTGGGCATTTTAATAAAAATGATTGTAATTACCGGTATGATTTTGCTTCTTGGAGATATATTACCCAAGGTGTATGCATCCTATAAACCACTGCAAATTATGATCTATTCCTCCATTCCATTAAATTTACTCATCAAGTGCTGTACACCTATAAATTATATTTTAATTCAATCCACATCGCTAATTGAAAAAAGAATACAACGACTTAAAAAGGAGGTAGACATCAACGAACTTTCTGAAGCTATTGATATTACATCAAAGAACACCTTAGATTATGATGGGAAGAAAATATTAAAAGGAGTTGTAAAGTTTGGCCAACATGACGTTAAAGAAATAATGAAACCAAGAGTGTATGTTACTGCCCTTGATGACCGACTTAATAAAAAAGAAGTATTGGATTTGATATTATCTTCAGGCTACTCTCGAATTCCGGTTTATAATGTCACTTTCGATAATATTATTGGTGTTTTTTATATTAAAGACCTGCTTCCATATCTCAATGAAAATGAGAATTTTAATTGGCAAAAATTGATTCGTGCCGCTTTTTTTGTTCCCGAAAGCAAAAAACTCAATGACTTATTACAAGATTTTCAACAAAAAAAAATTCACATGGCGATTGTTGTGGATGAATATGGTGGGGCCTCCGGAATTGTAACTTTGGAAGATATTATGGAAGAAATTGTGGGTGAAATTCATGATGAATTTGACACCGATAATGAACAACCCTTCTATTTAAAAATAGATGAGCATAACTATATATTTGAAGGACGAATTTCATTAATTGACTTTTGTAAAATTATACAAACCGATATCGCTACTTTTAACAGTGTAAAAGGAGAGTCGGAAACCTTAGCAGGATTAATTCTTGAAATGGAAGGCAATATACCTGACCGGAGTAAACATATTTATTTTCAACATTTCGATTTTAAAGTAACCTCTAGTGATAAACGGAAAATTAAACGCGTTAAAGTACACATAAAACCCCTGTAAATCAATGAGATTCATAAAGCTATTTCCGATTTTGATATTGTGCATCACCTTTTACTCTTGCGTAAACGAAGATGTCAGCATCCCTAAACCAAAAGGATATTACCGAATTGATTTTCCCAAAAAAACTTATCGAACTTGCGATACTTTTCCTGAATTTTCTTTTCAATGTCCAATTTACAGTCAAGTAATACAACTTAAGAAAGACAATTCGGGTTCGTATGGTTTTAATATTGAATTTTCTTGTTTTAATGGAACACTTTATATGACTTATTTCCCATTAAAAAACAATTTAAAACAATTGCTTGATGACCAACACGAGTATATCAATAAGCATTTACCCAAAGCCAATGATGTTAGAGAAAACAGGTATACTCGTCCGGGAAGCTCAACTTATGCCGTTTCTTATGACATCAAAGGATCAACTGTAGCCGCACCTGTTCAATTCTTTGTGACGGATAGCACTCACAACTTTTTAAGAGGTTCCTTATACTTTAACATGGTTCCAAACAACGATTCTCTTTCTCCGGTCATTGATTTTATTCATAAGGACATTGATTGGCTTATCAATACCATCGAATGGAAGAACCATAAATAAAAGTGCAAATTCATTCAGAACCTTAATTAAAACTTCTCTTTAGCGAGCTTCTCTTTCTTATCTTTGCAGCATAATTATAATATGATGAATGCATTGAATAAAAAACCCGCTCGTTATACCATTACCTCAGCCCTTCCCTATGCCAACGGTCCTGTACATATAGGTCACTTAGGAGGTGTATATGTACCTGCCGATATTTATGCCCGTTTTTTGAGACTTAAAGGCGAAGACGTTTTGTTTATTGGGGGCTCGGATGAACATGGAGTTCCCATCACTATCAAAGCAAAACAAGAAGGGGTTAGTCCTCAGGATGTTGTTGATAAATATCATGGGATAATTAAAAAATCTTTTCAAGAATTCGGTATTACATTCGATATATATTCCAGAACTTCCAATCAAACACACCATCAAACTGCTTCGGGATTCTTTAAAATTTTGTACGATAAGGGAGCGTTTATTGAAAAAACTTCCGAACAATTGTACGATGAGGTTAATGGTCAGTTTTTAGCCGATCGTTATGTTACAGGAACTTGCCCCCATTGTGGTAATGAAAGTGCTTATGGTGATCAATGTGAGAAATGCGGTACCTCTCTTAATGCAACTGATTTAATCAATCCAAAGTCAGTACTGAGTGGAAATACGCCGGTAATGAAACTCACAAAGCACTGGTACCTCCCCCTAGATACTTATGAGCCTTGGTTAAGAAAATGGATTCTTGACGAACATAAGCAAGACTGGAAAACAAATGTATATGGGCAATGTAAATCGTGGTTAGACCAAGGATTGCAACCCAGAGCCGTAACAAGAGATTTAGACTGGGGCGTTAAATTACCCATAGAAAACAGCGAAGGAAAAGTACTTTATGTTTGGTTTGATGCACCAATAGGGTATATTTCGGCCACAAAGGAATGGGCTGACCAAAACCAAAAAAACTGGGAATTATATTGGAAAGACCCCAATACTGAGCTTGTACATTTTATTGGAAAAGACAATATTGTTTTCCATTGCATCATTTTTCCTGCGATGTTAAAAGCCGAAGGAAGCTTCATCCTACCCAAAAATGTACCAGCCAATGAGTTTTTAAATTTAGAAGGTGACAAAATTTCTACTTCTCGAAATTGGGCAGTTTGGTTAAACGAATACTTAATCGACTTCCCCGATAAGCAAGATGTATTGCGTTATGTTTTATGCAGTATAGCCCCGGAAACCAAAGACAATGATTTTACTTGGAAGGACTTTCAACAAAGAAACAACAGTGAATTAGTTGGTATTTTAGGGAATTTTGCAAATAGGGCCATGGTGTTGACTCACAAGTACTTTCAAGGAATTGTTCCACCTGCAGGGGCATTAACGGATTTGGACAAAGACGTTTGTAATGAAATTGCTGCTTTCCCTAAAAAGATTGAAGCGGCTATCCATAAATATCGTTTTCGTGAGGCGCTCAGCGAAGTTATTAATTTAGCCCGCCTTGGGAATAAATACT
>CAZJBB010000202.1:0-5892 GCA_964543995.1 uncultured Bacteroidales bacterium | reverse complement strand
AGATGTTTGGGTCAATCGAGCTTAGCGAAGATTGGACCATTACATATATGCAAACTGTATAACACTTCGCCGATTCTCAAATTGATATTTACCCCATATTCTCTTTAATCCATTACGCTTTACACCCACTTCAAGCCATTTTAGGATAAAAAAAAGAGCAACGGTCGGCTGCTCTTTTAAATTGGGTTAATCTGAACTACGAATTGTTTCTCAGATATTTCAGTTTCGTTTCAAGGAAAGCAACTTCTTCTTTCGATTTTTGAATTTTGTTTAAAAATTCGGTTTTCAATAAATCAGCTTTTTTAGAGGATGCCAAGAAACCGATATTATTTTCCCATAAGTTGATGTCTTCCTTAATTTTTTGAATCTTTGTGGCCAAGGTGTTTTTCTCACGGGTAGGATCAAATTTCGCATTGGGATTTTGTTTCATGTCATCCACGCGATTTCGGTAATCTTCGTTTTTCATTTCCATGGAGCTGATTTTCAGCTTATCTAACTGCATATTAATGGCAGCCCGGAACTTTGTGTGAATATTATCTTTTTCACTCATGGGAACATGACCAATTTCGGACCATTCTCTTTGAAAATCTTTCAGAATATTTAAATTCTCACTTTTTTCGCTTCCAAATTGGAATTCTTCAATTTTCTGAATCAATTCCAGTTTCTTCTTCAAATTTTCGTCTTCGTTTTGTTTCAGGTTTTTGAAGAAATCGGATTTTGCATGGAAAAATTCATCACAAGCGGTACGGAATCTTTTCCAAACCACATCGGCAAATTTACGAGGCACTGGACCTATTTTTTTCCATTCTCCCTGCAAACGAATTAACTGCTCCGAAGTTTTACGCCATTCTTGGCTGTCTTTCATCGATTCGGCCTGAGCACACAAATCCAATTTAAGATTGTAGTTATTTACTTGCTCTTCTTTAATCTTTCCGAAATATTCTTTTTTCGAAGAAAAGAAAGTTTCAAGAGAATTACGGAAACGTTCCCAAATTTCGTTGTTTTGTTTTTTGGGAGCCGGACCTAAACTTTTCCAAAGTTTGATCAGGTCGTTTACCTCATTGTTCTGAGCTTGCCATTGTTTCAGATGGTTATCTTCAGCAGCAATCAATGATTCTATTTTCTCACACAAAGCCAATTTTGCCAAATAATTATTTTCTTGCTCAGCATGAAGCTTGTCATAATATTCCTGACGATCTTTGTTTATTTTATCGGTTGCGGTTTTAAATCTTTCCCAAATTTCATCTTTTTTGTCGGGATGAACCGGGCCAATTTCTTTCCATTCTTCATGATATTTTTGCAATAACTGAAAAGCTTTAAGTGCTGAAGGTTCAATCAGCAATTCTTCGGTTTTTTCGCAAAGAATCATTTTATGCTCCAAATTCTTCTTTAAATCTAAGTCTTTGAGCTCTTTGTTGATTTTCACCTTATCGAAAAACTTTTCAACCAAAAAATGATAGGTATGCCAAAGGTTGGTAACTTCACCTTGAGGCACCATGCCTATTTCTTTCCATTTTTCTTGAAGGTTGGTAAACTCGTCGTAGGTCTTTTTTAAGGTTTCCTCTGAGTCAATCAACACTTTTAATTGATCCAGGATGTGATTTTTGGCTTCAAGATTCTTAAGTTTAACTTTTTCTTGATCCTCGTTAAAAACGGCCTTTTTCTCCTTATAAATAGCAAAGGCTTCTTGGTAACGAATCTCCAAAGCATCGTCTGATTTATCAAAATCATCTTTATTGCCCCCTTCGGCAATAAAGGCATTATATTTTTGGTTTTTCTCTTCTTTATTTATTTTTAGAAACGCTACTTTTAAAAGCGCTACTTTATTTTTTACCGAATTGATATCCTCCGCTTTTACAACATTTTCCAGTAACTCTACGATATTTTCGCGAGAAAGGGTACTAATATCTTCTTCGTTAACATATTCTTTGTTGTCATCCATATCCATTGGAGACTCTTCTTCCAATACTTCCTGTTGCATATTGTTGATTTCTTCAAGCGCAGCAATTTCATGTATGGATACCTCTTCCACGGCAATAGGTTCTACTGACTCCGTGCTGGGTTCAATCGCTTCCACCGGTTTTACTTCTTCTGTGGGCACTTCCACAGCCAATTCTTGAGTAAGCGGAGTTTCTTCAATGGCTTTTTCTTCAGTCATTTCAACCGCATCATTTGGAATCGCTACTTCTTCAAGAGGTGCGATTTCAGGAGTTTTTTCTGCTTCAGGCTCTGCAATGGCTTCGATTTCCGGGGTCGTTTCTGCTGTGGAAATTTCAGCTACTTCCTGAACTTCAGAATCCCTTGATTCTTCGATAGTTGTTTCCGTTAATACTTCGGATTCAGTGTTTTCCGACACTTCAGAGGGGATTTCATTGCTAATTTCTGATTGAGTATCAGAATGAAGGTCCATTGAACTCACTTCTTGGTTTTCGATTGCTTTTGGGTCAAGGAGTGGTTCGTTTTGATTTTTAGTTTCCATTTAGGTAAAAAGATTAAAGAATAAATAATTTTAATAGATCCAGAAGTTTGACATCTTTTCAAACTTCATTACATAGGTTTCAACATATTTAATTTGAATAAATACAGGGCAAAAATAAATAAATTTATATAAATCGCTATTTTAATTGGAATATTAACATTTTAATGATGCAAACCTCCTTTAGAATCAATCAAAGGCCTTACGGTTAAAAATGCTATAGCCAAAACTCAGGATAAGCGAAAATGGATTTTCATCTCTATCGTAATAGTTAAAACTAACACTCAAAGGGCCAATGAGAGAATGATAAATTAAGGAAGAAGAAAATAAAAAATACCGATCCGAAAATACGGTTCCAAACTTTGCCGAATTATCGCTTTGCCTAACAATTTCCTTATAGGGCTGAAAAACATAGCCTTCTAAACGGAAATGCAATTTTTTCCTAATGGACCAATTATTAATGAATCCTCCGGCGGCATAATTATAAGCGATGTAATGCGGTAAAAACAAGGTGCTGCTCTCGGGAGTGGGAGCAAAAGCCGGAGAAACCAAGATACTGGAAGTATAATTATCCAACAGTTGCTGGTTCGAAAGGTAAGCTTCCAAATGAAGCCCTAACTCCAGTGGACCTATGCTTTTGAAATAATTGACATATTTTATTCGGTAATTTAAAACATCATGTTCCGATTTGGTAGTGGTTAATACCAGAGATGTAGATCCGGGGACGGTTTTTTCCCAAGCTTTTACATAGCGAAACTCGGTAGACAACTGTATCCCTTTCCAGGCATATTGACGGGCATTTAAGGAATTAAGTTCAAAAGAGAAATAAGGAGAAACAATGTCGAAATAGGTTTTATCGGCTATGTCGGAGCGTGAAAAAAAATTGGTTTGATAATATTCGTTTTTCAAAAAACCACCTACCATTCCCAATTCCACTTTACCCTTGTGCGTAGCCGGGATTCCAGAATTGATACGAAAAATCGACTCTGATTTAATTAAAAAAGAAGGGGTTTTATCATCAAAAAAATGAGTTGAACTCGAAAAGAAATCAAACTGATTATAGGTAACGGAGGTTTCCAAGTAAAAGGGAAGCTTATTCGGATAATCGATTCGCCACAATACCTGACCTGAATTATAAAATTTCCCGAAATACACATTTGCAGATAAAGAACTTGCCGTATTTCCAAGATATTTGTATCTCAATTCAAACATAATTTCGTTCAGTGAACTGGAAGAGATATTGCCTCCTAACTGCGCTACTAAATTCTTATCTCTTTTAACATCCAGAAACATATCATAAGAAGCGGAGCTAAGGTTATATTTTAACTTAGGATAAATCGATTCGATTTTATCATCGGCAACCAACTTAAAGTACTCTTTCTTAACACTTTCAATATCGGCTCTTTCTTGTTGGTGTTTTAATAAGCGGTTGAGGTAAACGGACTGTTTCTTGTTTAAGCCACTGATGAGAATATTATTGATTTCTATTTGCGGGCACTTCTTTTTAAAAAGGTTTCTGTTTTTTTCAATTTCTGATTTAGGAACTGAATCTCTAACCAGTTTTTTAATTTCCGGCATACGTCGCAGGGTTTCAGCATAAGCAATGTCGATATTTCTTTTCAGGTATTTCAAATCGATAATTCCTCCGGGGGTGAGTAAGGGTGAAATTAAAATGCTTTTGTCGTTATATAAGTTGAAGTTGGTTTGACCCATCACCACACATTCAATTTGAGAAAAGATATCATCTTCTTCCGGGGGCAAACCCCCTCGAACCGCTTTGCTGCCAATGACCACCTCCGGTTTAAAGTCGTTATACATAACATCTGCCGGGAAGTTATTTACAATTCCACCATCTACCATTAATTCGCCGTCAATTTTAATGGGTTTAAAATATATGGGGTAACTCATGGATGATCGAACCGCTTCTCCTACATCACCGCTTTTAAAAACCATGGCTTTGCTGGTAGCTACTTTGGTAGCAACACATCGAAAAGGGACAAAGAGGCTGTCGAAGTTATTATTGCATGCCACATTGGCTCCGGCAAAAAGCTGCATTACCGCAAAATCCATCTGATAAGGCGAAACAAAGTTGGTGGGAAGCTTGGTCGTAAGCACACTATCGTAATTAAATTTCATTTGAATCCAATAGGGTGTTTCTCTTTGCTGTTTGAAGAAATACTGATACTGATCATCAATTTCACCGGTAGCCCAACGAGCATATTCCTTTGAAGTGACCAATTGCTCAATTTGCTCCGGTGAATATCCACTGGCGTACAAACCACCAATGATTGCTCCGGCTGAAGTACCGGTGATATAATCAATCTTAATACCGTTCTCTTCTAAGGCTTTCAAAACCCCAACATGGGCTAAGCCTTTTGCGCCTCCCCCACTCAGTACCAAGCCCACTTTTTGAGAATAGGTGTTGGATGCGATAATATTACAAAGCCATAATACTAAAAGCAGTCTATAATAAGGACTCAGTTTCATTTTTAAAAAAATTAAACCTCGTCAAATATACTAAAAGCAGACGAAAATGTAAATTATACTTTTTCTAATGCTTGCGCTAAATCGCTGATAATATCTTCGACATTTTCAATACCTACCGAAAAACGAACCAAACCATCGGTAATTCCGGCTTTTTGTTTCGACTCTACCGACATTTTTGAATGCGTCATTGAGGCCGGATGCTGAATCAAGGTTTCAACACCTCCCAAGGAAACCGCTAAAATACAAAACTGAACATGGTTCATCAATCTTCTTCCTGCTTCCACACCTCCTTTTAATTCAAAACTGATCATGCAACCGGGACCGTCCATTTGTTCTTTCCCTAGTTCGTATTGAGGATGTGATGTCAAGCCGGGATAAATAACCCATTCTACTTTGGGATGGGTTTGCAAAAACTCAGCTACTTTCATAGCGCTTTTTTGTGCGTAATCCATTCTTATAGATAAGGTTTTCAGGCCTCGAATCACCATATAAGCTTGATGGGGGTCCATATTGCAACCCATGCTGATCATCATGCCCCTGAGTTTTTTATGAATGGCTGCATCCTTTGCAATAATAATACCGGCAACAATATCTGCATGACCGTTGATAAATTTTGTCATGGAATGGAAAACCACATCTACACCCAATTCTATAGGTCTTTGTAAATACGGACTGGAAAAAGTATTGTCAACCACCACGAGGAGATTGTGTTCTTTAGCCAATGCCACACAAGCTTTCAAATCGGTAATTTCCATGGTTGGATTTGCCGGGGTTTCTATGAACAGCATTTTGGTATTCGGGCGAATGGCATTTTTAATGTTTTCTATATTGGCTGAATTTACATAAGTAGATTCCACTCCAAAACGTGACCAATGGTCTTCCATCACCACTCTTGAAGGGCCATATACAGCAGCGGAACTCACCATGTG
>CAZJBB010000201.1:0-5916 GCA_964543995.1 uncultured Bacteroidales bacterium | reverse complement strand
GTACATGCCTTGCGGAGTTTTTCGTGCAATGGTTAAAACGTTATAATCGCCTAAGTGTATCATGTTTGGGTGTTTTTACAAAAGTAATCTTTATCCCTGAATAATCGTTAATAAGCTAAAATAGAGTTGAATTCGAAAGATCCTAAATCAATGTATTCACGGTTTTACGAATCGAAGACCTTCTGATGACTATATTCTCAATCCCATTGATTTCTATACCCCACAAATGAGAAGCCTTAATTTCGGAAAAGCTTTCAGCAACCTTTTCGTAGGATTCATTTTCCAATACAGCGACTTTCCATTCCAATTGAAAGTTTTTCTTTTTAGTTAATGAAAACTCTATGCTTTCTCCTGATTTGAAACTTCCCAACTGAAAAGCAGTTGCTTTATTATTAAGTAAGAGTACTTTGAAAATAGTAAAAGTATCTTCATTCGGCTTGTATTTCCAAGCAAAGAAATACCCGCTTTTACGAAATCCACCAATGGTTAAACCCGAAATAATATTAAGCTTATCGCTGTGTTCGCTTGAAGAAACCAGATGTTGATCTAATTTGGTTGCATAGTGGAGGCGGTATTTTCTTAAGAAAAACACCGGAGGGAAAAGGCGAACCGGCTTTTTGAGGTTGGTTTTATAGAAAAAAGATGACTTAATTGACCTGATAAACAGAGTGTTGCCGGAATAAAATGAGCAGGTTTTTATGTAGCTAATTTGAAAAATCAGGAAAACAATTAGGGTTGACAATAATAAAATATAAACCATTTCTTTTCTGTCGCCAAGGCCAAAAAAATGGTCAGGGAGATTTGGCTCAATAAGTAAACCATAAATAAAAAGGAAACCTACGACAAGTCCGAAAAGAGAAATGCATATTTCGAGGAAAACGGTAAATTGCTTGAAACCGGTTTTTAAGATAATTGTGTATTTGGAAATAATACCCATTGCAGTAGCAATTAAAAGTGAAAAGATTACAAAAAAGAGGCTGGTAATCTTCACATAGGTTGAAAACCTGATAATGGATTTTATTGAGTTAAGAACGATAATGTCATAAAATGAAATATAAGTGGTAAATGCAAAAAACACAAGGAATAACACAAGTAAAGTTATTGATATTATGCTTATTAAGTATTTACCTGCCATCTACAAAAGTGTTTATTTAAAAAACAAAAGTAATAAAAGCAGACTGATTTTTGGCAATTCATAAATTATTTCAAAAAATCAATAATGATTTTTTGAACCTAAAAAATAAAGGGATATTTTTCGTTACTTTGCAAGAAAATCAAGAATTGAGAAGGTTTCTTATTTGTATAAGTTTTTTAATGGGAATGATTTTAAACGTCTTTGGTGATTCTCATGACTCCCTGTCCTCTCCCCTGAAGATCAGCAAATATAAATTGTTTTATCATTTTCAAAACAAAGAAGTCGAAAGCAGTTTGGACTCTAATATTTTTGGGTTTCAACAATGTAATCCCGGAAAAGGATTTCAAGGTTTTTATGCTAATTTGGGGAATTCAGGGCAGGCTTCCCGATGGCTTGAACCCGATGTACAAGGTTCGGTTTTATTTGAAAACGGCAGTGGGTCTTATCATCCCTATTTGTTTTGCATTGACTCCTCCCATTATTATTTCCTTTCATCTCCTTTGACGCAAGTAATGTATAGCTTTGGTCAAATCAAAGACAATTTTCTGGATGTAACCCATAGCCAGCAAATAAATCAACATTGGAATGCGGCTCTTCGATTTAGAATCATAAATTCATTGGGGGCTTATGTTCGGCAGAAATCGGATATTTCAAACTTTTCTATCCAAAGCCAGTATCAAACACCCAACAAGCGATTGAACTTATGGGTAAACTATATTTATAATAAAATTGTAGATTTTGAAAATGGAGGAATCGCCAGCGATTCATTGTTTAAAGAAAACGTAATTCCCCGCCGAGATGCCATGCCTACAAATTTTCTCGAAGCACAAAATGAACTCTTTGAAAATGTGATTTTTGCGAAAGTGAACTTTTCATTAAATCCAATAAACTCAGCAGAGAAGAAAGTTAAATCTCAATTTTTTCCGGGGAGTTTACAATTTGAATTATGTTATGATCATACACTGACTGATTTTATCGATAATTATTCCTCCCATTCAGGTTATGCAAATTCCTATTTTAATGTTTCTCAAACATACGAGAAAAATGCTTTTACTCAAAATCGCCAGACTTTATCATGGTTAGGGATAAGCAAGTTGGATTCGGTTCAGAATTGGGTTTCTTTGCAATTGGGGATTTCAAGTATTGAATATAGCCTACATCAGCCTTATTTGGAACAATCGAACGTGCTTTATCGATCTGAATTCAATTTTCAATCTGTTTTTTTTAAGAAGTTGCATTTAGATGCTTCTGGGCAATATGGGTTAAATGCTTATAATCAGGGGGATTTTCTAGCAAATGCAGGGGTAACGTATCATGCAGGTGAATTCTTGAAAAAACCGGCCGTCATTTCATTTTACGGGCTCTCTAAATTAGAAGAACCCCAATTCTTTTATCAACAATTTATTGGAAATCATAGTATTTGGGAAAATAATTTTGGAAAAACACAGAAAACGAAATTTGGTCTATCATTGAAATTATTAAATACAAAAGCTCAGATAGAATATTTTTCAATTAAACATCCGGTCTATCTCAACCAGGTAATTCTTCCTGAGCAATATATGGGTTCGGTGAAAGTATTCCAATTAAAAATTACTAATCAATTGAAAATTAAAAGGTTGGAAATGCTTACGACCGCTGTGTATCAAAATGTCTCCAATCAAAGTGTATTGCCTTTGCCCAAATATATGTTGAATTCGTCTTTAGGTTATACATTCCACTTATTCAAAGTACTTTCATTGTGTCCGGGTGTGGAAGGGACATACGTTAGTAGTTATTACCCTGAAGCATATTCAGCATATTTTAATCGATTTTATTTGCAACAGGAGATGCAATCGACCGACCATGTATATTTGGATGTTTTTGTCAATTTCAAAGTGAAGAGAATGATGCTGTTTTTAAAATATCAGCATATCAACAGTGGTTTAATGGGGTACGATTATATGATGGTACCGCATTATCCAATGCAAGATGCAGCCCTAAAGTTTGGACTGAAATGGAATTTTTTCGACTAATCAGCCTACTATATTTTCCGGTGAACCTTCTATCCACTTTGTAATATTTCGTACGGCAATATCCGCTCTCTTCTCAATTGCTTCTTCAGTGGCAAATCCTATATGAGGAAGTAAAATGCTGTTAGGGCAATTAAGCAAGGGGTGATTTCCCGAAATAGGGGGTTCGTTTTCATAAACATCTATTCCAACTCCACCAATTTTGCCATTATTAAGCGCATCAGCTAAGGCCCGGTAATTAACAATTAATCCCCGCGCTGTGTTGATAAGGATGGCTTGTGGTTTCATTAAAGCAATTTCTTCCGTATCAATCATGCCCTTAGTCGTTTCGTTTAAGGGAGCGTGTAGGCTGATAACATCGCTTTGAGATAATAAAGTTGTTAAGGATACATAGCGAAAACCTGCATCTATGGCCTCCTTTTTTTCTGTTCGGCTATAGGCAATAATATTACACCCAAAAGCTTTAAAAATATGTGCAGTAGCCAATCCAATATTTCCGGTTCCGATAATCCCAATCGTTTTTCCGTATAATTCATTTCCTAGAAATCCGTTTCTTTCTTTCCCTGTCCTAATTTGATGATCCATGGATTGAAATTTTCTGAGTAAGGAAATGCAAAGCCCAATCACCAATTCTGCAACTGCATGAATAGAATATGCAGGAACATTACAAACGGATATTCCATTTCGTTTGCATGCAGTCAAGTCTACATGGTCATAACCGGTATAGGCAACTGCAATCAGTTTTAATTTTGGGCAAGCTTCAATAAATGGAGCATCAATATAGGCATTAGAAGCAATTAGAATTTCAGCATCTTGGGCTCTTTCAATTAGTATTTTATCGTTTACCGGTTTATCATTATAGTAAATAAATTCATGACCTCTATCTTGAAAGTAATTGGAAATCTGCTCTATTTTTAGTGTTGATATTGAAAGTGATTCAATAGATATAATTTTCATTTCGTTTGATTTTTTGCATTTAATTTTTAAATCTATCTTTGCAGCAAAATTAGATTAAAATAAACCATAAAAAATATGACTGAAAAATTAACATCACAAAAATCTATTGAACTTGAGGACCGATATGGTGCTCATAACTACCATCCACTACCCGTTGTACTAACAAGGGGCGAAGGCGTTTTCCTCTGGGACTTAGAAGGGAAACAGTATTTCGACTTTCTTTCAGCGTATTCAGCAGTAAATCAAGGGCATTGTCATCCCAAAATCATTAATGCCATGATCAATCAGGCACAACGACTAACTTTGACTTCCCGTGCTTTTTACAATGATTGTTTAGGTGCGTATGAAAAATTTATTACCGAATTTTTTGGATTCGACAAAGTATTGCCGATGAACAGTGGAGCCGAAGCTGATGAAACCGCTTTAAAACTCACTCGTAAATGGGCTTATATGAAGAAAGGGATTCCTGAAAACATGGCCAAAATTATCGTTTGTGATGGTAATTTTCATGGTAGAACTATTACCATTGTTTCCATGTCGAGTGATCCGGATGCAAAAAACGATTTTGGTCCTTTTACCCCGGGTTTTGAACAAATTCCATATAACGATATTCCTGCCTTGGAAAATGCATTGAAAGACCCAAATGTTGCCGGATTTTTGGTGGAACCCATACAAGGAGAAGCCGGTGTTTTTGTACCTGATGAAGGGTATTTGAAAAAAGCTTATGATGTTTGTAAGAAAAACAATGTGTTATTTATTGCAGATGAAGTGCAAACCGGATTGGCACGTACTGGTAAAATGCTGGCTTGCGACCATGAAGGAGTAAAACCTGATATTTTAATTCTTGGAAAAGCTTTATCCGGAGGCTCCATGCCTATTTCCGCAGTGTTGGCTAATGACGATATCATGTTATGCATTAAACCGGGTGAACATGGCTCTACTTTTGGGGGCAATCCTTTGGCTTGTAAAGTAGCTATTGCCGCTCTGGAAGTATTAACCGAAGAGAAATTGTCCGAAAATGCTGAAAGAATGGGTGAAATCTTCCGAAGCGAATTGCGTAAAATTAAATCCGATATGATAGAATTGGTTCGTGGAAAAGGTTTGTTGAATGCCATCGTAATTAAACCTAAAAACGGAAAAGAAGCTTGGGACGTTTGTTTGAAAATGCGTGACAATGGCTTATTAGCCAAACCAACCCATGGTCACATTATTCGCTTTGCTCCACCCTTGGTGATTAACGAAGAACAAGTAATGGAAGCCGTTGAAATTATAAAAAAATCGATACAATCTTTTGAATAATAAGAGATTAAACATCTTGAGAGCTGCTCTATTGGGCAGCTCTTTTTGTTTATTTGAATTAATTCTAAAACGATATCTTTTATACCTTTGAACCAACTATTAAAAACTTTGTTTGAATCTAATAAATCTAATATGAATAAAACGGCTTTAATCACAGGTGCATCCGGTGGAATCGGATATGAATTGACTAAAAAATTTGCCCAACAAGGTATTAATGTTGTTTTGGTTGCACGAAACCATCAAAAGCTTTTAGATCTTTCCGCTGAAATCTCATCATATAAAATTGAAATTAAAGTAATTGAAGCTGACCTTACCGACATTCATCAAGCTGAAAATATATTCCATCAACTCCAAACTGAACACATTAAAATAGATTATCTGGTAAATAATGCCGGTTTTGGAAATTGGGGGAATTTCCATGAAACCTCTTGGGAGAAAGAACAAGATATGATTCAATTGAATATCAGTGCGTTAACTTATTTCACTAAAATGTATGCTCGAGAAATGAAATTGCAA
>CAZJBB010000200.1:0-5965 GCA_964543995.1 uncultured Bacteroidales bacterium | reverse complement strand
GACACGTCGATTTCGCAATGACGGAATGGAAATGCTTCAGCCGACACGGGATTGAGATGACCAATTGAAAAACGCAAGGACTTCTCGATTGCACTCGAAGTCCAGTGGGTTATTATGTCCCTTTCCGGATGGGTTGCGAAGCGTCATTCTGAGCGAAGGGACCTGTCCCGACTTGTCGGGACGGAATCTCTCCCATTTGGATTGCTTCAGCAGACTTTCAGTTTGCCTATACGGAAAGAAGATTCCTTCCGCAAACCTTGGTTGTTCAAGTCAATCTGATCATTTGGAACTATAAAATTAAATATTAACTTTGGACTGTATTTAGCTGAAAACCAATCAGAACTGACAAATTGAAAATAGACGCAATATGAGTATGTATAATTGTTATAGCCAATTTATGAGAAAATTAATCTTCGTCTTAGTTTGTTTTGTCTTCTCTGAAAGCATTTGTGCTCAACCTGGTTATCCTCCTGATAAGTATTTGAATTTGAATGAAATTCCCGATTCAGCAAAGTATGTAGCCACAGATAATTTCGGTTCCGACCCCTATTCCAACTATAGTATTTATTATTATATTGACCATTCAACTACTAATTTCAAAAAACTAAATTTATTAACAGAAATTAGACTTGAGTTAAACTACATTCCAAAAGAAATAATAGAGTATGGTCAGAAATTAGAACGTCTGATAATTATAAGTGAGAATTACAGTATGTCCAACAATACTAGAAATGCAGTCATTCATGATACAATTAAGAATTTAACTGTACTAAACAGTTTACCACATTTAAAATACATTTCGGTATCGGGATTTTTTATAGATGAAGAAGATACATTTCAATCATTGATAAAAGAAACAAGTGTTGCACAAAAAAATAATCAGCTAAGACATTTTTCATTTGGAGATGTCGAAATTTTAAACTTTCCATCTAACCTTATTATGAATGGTTTATCCTTAAATTCTATAAGTAATATAGCGTTTTCATCCATTAGTAGAAATGTTTTTATAAAAGAGATTGTACTCAATAATCTAAAAATCTCTAAATTACCTAATGAACTACCTGCTTCACTTGAATGTCTCGAAATTAGAAACTGTGATTCACTCATTGATGTTTCTAATTTATCAGCCTATCCTTTCGTAAGGTCCATAAAAATTATAGATGGCTTTCACATAAATAACTTCCCTAAAAGTCTTCGATCGAAAGAGTTTAATGAAGTGGTCTTAAATATAAGACCTGAAATGGTTGGAAAGGTTATGGATGCGATGAGAAATGTAACAAAAATAAAATCACTTACTTTTGAAATTTACGACATAATTGGGCTAGCAGATTTTGATTTTAAGAAAAGGAAATTGAATTTGGATGATTTAAAGATAAGCTCACTTGGACAAAAACCCATTATTCATTTAACAGGAATTGATAGCTTAGCAGTTACAAACATATATTTAGGCGGGGTTTTTGATGCCGTACCGAACATCTCGAAACTAATAGGATTGCGTAAACTTCGTATTAGCTCATATATTCCAATGGACGAAAAAAGTGCAGAAGAGTTATTCAAATTAAAAGACCTAAAAAATTTTGTTATGAGTAATTTTAAGGCTAAGCAAATACCTAAGTACTTTTTCGAGAATAACACAATGCTTGAACGTTTAGAGATTTCTGCATCAGAAATAAGTAATTTATCCTTTTCTAACATTGTTTTAAGCAATCTAAAAAACTTTATTTTAACCTATAATTTGAAGTTGGAAAAAATTCCAAAGAAAAAATATTATCCTAATGGTTATCTTCATCTAAATGGTAATAAAAAAGAAAAATACATGAATTAAACTGGCTATAACAACACATTTGCAATAGGCGGGGGTTCGTCTCCGCTTGACAGTTTTGTGGTAGCCGAAACCTTTTGTGCTCCGCATAAACTTCAGTGGTAAAAATCCCGCCCATCGCAAATCTGCAAAACGTTGGCAATATTAAAAAGATGAAGACACTTTTAATAAATTCATTCTCTTTGTAATGACAAAATTAGGGACACTATTGCATGAAGCAAGACTTGAAAAAGAACTGACCCAGACTGAATTGGCTGAAAAAGTTGGTACAACAAAATCATACATTTCAAATATTGAAAATAATATAAAAGAGGTTAGACTTTCCACTTTGCAAAAAATTGTTCATTTAGGATTGGGAGGTAAACTCGACTTTTCGATAAGATTATAAAAAGACGACATTAAAATCAAATATTAATGAATGATTTATAATCCCTATAATAGGATCACAGCTCTTCTACTCTTTCCCAATCCGGCTGTTTATCAGCTTTAGGGTATCCAGTTGGGCAAAGAAATCCTTTCTGTAATTCTCACCAATAGCCAGCCTTTCTTTTAGGATGATGACGTGATTGCGCTCAATGCTGTCGATTTTGGAAATATTGATAACAAAGGATTTATGGATACGATAAAAAGAGTCTTCGGGAAGCATTTCCATGATGCTTTTGAAATTGGTAAGCGTCATGATGCGCTCATTGGCCATAACGATGCGCAAATAGTCTTTCATCCCTTCGATGTAATAGATGTCGTCGAAATTTACTTTTTGCATGCGGTATTCGGTTTTCACAAACATAAAACCGGGACCTTTGACTTTTGCTTCAGTAACTTGTTCATTCGTAGAAGTTTGTGGAGCACAGGAGGTGATTAAGTCATAAATTCGGTGTACTGCTTTCAAAAAGCGGTCGAAAGAAATGGGCTTCAGTAAATAATCGTTTACATCCAATTCGTATCCCTTTAACGCAAATTGGTCGTAAGCCGTGGTAAGCACCACATAAGGTTTGTCTTTAATGATTTCCAACAATTGAATTCCGGTGATGTCCTCCATCTGGACATCCAAAAACAGCAAATCGATTTTGGTTGATTTTATGTAATCTAAAGCATCCATTCCATTGGAAAAAGTTTTTTCTACTTCCAAAAAAGGTACCTTGGCAGCATAATTCACCAACTTCTCTATGGCCAGGGGTTCGTCATCGACAATAACACAGCGTAATTTTAGCGGATGCATAAGCAAGCAATATATTCGTTTTCATCGTTAATATAATGATCAAAGGTATGTTTATTCGGGTACATTAAACTTAAACGCCTCTGTAAGTTATTGAGCCCAATCCCGCCAACCTTGTCTTTTTGTTTGGTTTCGTCACTAATATTATTTCTGACTTCAAATTGAATTTCGCTTTTGGTAGTAAGCAGAGAAATGGTAATGGCAGGATTCCTTTTCTTTTTATCTCCATGTTTGATAGCGTTTTCTACCAAAGGAATCAAGAGCATGGGTGCAATGAGTTTATCTCGGGTTTCACAAGCACAGTTAAATTCGATAAAACCATCGCCATAACGCAAATTATTCAATTCAATAAAGCTCTTTAAATAGGTAATCTCTTTGTCTAATTCAACCAAATCGGTAGAAGTTTCGTAAAGCACATAGCGCATGATGTCGGACAGTTTGATGATTCCTGCCGATGCTTTTTCGGGATAGGTATGGGTAAGGGTGTCTATATTGTTTAAGGTGTTGAATAAAAAATGCGGGTTCATCTGATACCTTAAAAGTGCCAATTCACCTGCCTGATTCTGATTGATCAATTCGGCTTTCTGTTTTTGGGTGATAAACCATTCGTAGGTTGACCGCATCAAAAAGGCATAGGCTGTAAACACAAAACTATGAACCGAATAAGTGAAAATGACTTCTTCCGGGACGCTGAAGAATTTCAGTAACTTATCTTCAATTTCGATAGGGAGGTTCAAATAAATATTTTTTATAACCAAAAAACGAACAATGCTGAAGAGAATTATCAATGCAATGGTTCCCAAAACTTTAAGGTATAATTTCCTTTTTTTAAGGAATAAAAAGGGCACTAAAACATAATATCCAACATAAAAATTGATGACATGTAAAAAATAAATGATGAAAATATATAAGGTATATCCGGCAGGAATGGGCTCACCTCCCATAAAAACCGTGGATAGCGGTAATATGGCAAAAAGCACCCAAAAACAGATATGTAACAAGAATTTATAGAAGGGTTTCATGCTGAATTTTTGAGATAAAATTACACTTATTCTTACATCTTGTAAAGTTTTTGAACTAGAAATCTTCAAACAAGTCGTATTTAACGATGAACGCTTTCATAAAATCTACCATCTGAAAATTCGATAATATTTATCTACCAACCTCCTAAACGGAACATGTCTATGTTTTTAAGTTCTTGATATAATACATTTTGTGTAAGGAAATTGTGAGTGCAACTTTGCTGCAAATTTAAAAACCAACCCATCATGAAAAATAAAAAATTATTTCTGCCGGTAATCATTACCTTAATCATGGCAGCAAGCGGTGTAAAGGCTCAAATGCCTGCTTCTGAAAAAGAGCTCTCAACAGAAACCAATATTCGGTTTAGCTTATTCAACCAAGAAGTAAAACCGGGAAAAGTGGAACTCATGGCCGAGGTAAAAAATGCCGGAGCGGAGTATTGGGAACTCTCCAATGGGGTTAAAGTGTATATAAAACCCCTTAATTCCAAGGATGAAATAAAATTGTACGCCTTTAGAAATGGAGGCTTAAACATTCATGTTCCGGGCGACCTTCCTTCTGCCGAAAGTGCTGTTCCTTTGGCTGTGGCCAGTGGTCTTTCTTATTTCGACAAAAGCTTATTGACCCGAATTTTGGATGGAAAAGAAGTTCAGCTAAGTCCTTATATGAATGAATACTATGAAGGTTTTAATGGAAAAGTATCTCAAAAAGATTTTGAAACCCTGCTTCAAATGGTGAATTTAAGTATGACCCATCCAAAGTTGGACGAAACTGCTTTTGCTGCATACAAGTCCAAATTAATTGCTGATAATGAGTTAGGGCAAAAGGACCCCAATATCTTTTTTGAGGATCACCTGAATCAAATGCTGTATAACCATCATGCATTGAAGCCGATGCACGATAAAGAATACATTTCGGGTATGGATTATAGCAAAACCAAGAGAATTTATCAATACCATTTTAGCAATGCCAACGATTTTACCTTTGTGTTGGTGGGCAATATCGATAAAGAAAAGGATCGTGTACTGATAGAAAAATATCTTGCTTCCTTGCCGGTTTCTGACAAAAACTACTTTTTCCAACCTGCATATACTGAGTATTCGAAGGGATCACTTCAAAATGTGGTTAGCTATCCTATGGATTCGAAAAAAGCTAGGGTACACATTGGTTTTCAGGGTGAAGCAAACCGAGATTACAGTATGCGCTTAAATTTCTCTGTATTGGAAGCCCTTTTAACATCTAAACTTTCAGAAAAAATGAAAGCAGAACAAACCCAATGCGACTTGCTTGTGAGTAACGAAGTGAAAGCATATCCGAATCCACATTATCAGTTTACAATGCGTTTTCAATGCGCACCGGAAAACACTGCTAAAATTACGTCTTGGATTCAGTCGGAAATAGAAAGTATAAAAGCCCAAGGACCTACTGCGACTGATTTACAAAATGCCAAAAACCTGATGATTTCCAATCATTTAACGAAGGTAAAGGATAATGACTTTTGGGTGAATACCTTAGCCAATGCGGTGCATTTTAAAGAAGATGTGATGTCGGAAGAAGATTATGCATTACTCTTGAATAAAATTGAGGTGAAAGATATGCAACAATTTGCAAAACAATACCTTGGGGAAAATAAAATAGAATTGGTGTTAAACCAAGCATCAAAATCCATTTGAATGCGTTTTGAAATATGATTAAATGAAACGTAATCCTTTTGAGCATTTTAAAAATCAAAAGGTAAAAGACATTGCACAGACGTGCGCTGTGTGATTTGGTTAGTTGGTTTAGTGCAAAGCTCTGGTGGTTCGGGGCTTTGCCTTTTTTATAACTACAGCGATAATATTTTCTGTTGTTTCCTGACTTCGTCAAAGATTCACCCTGAAAATTGCTGAAGAAATTTTCAGCAA
>CAZJBB010000199.1:0-6080 GCA_964543995.1 uncultured Bacteroidales bacterium | reverse complement strand
GAATGTGGAGTCAATTATTTAGATACAGCCAATTACGAACCCAAAGAAGAAGCTAAATTTGAATATTCATGGCAATGGGCTTATCAGGATAAGTTCAAAGAAAAAGGATTGACAGCTATTTTAGGCTGCGGCTTCGATCCTGGAGTTACCAGTGTTTTTACAGCCTATGCTGCTAAACACCATTTCAATGAAATGTATTTTTTAGATATTGTAGATTGTAATGCCGGAGATCATGGCAAACCCTTTGCAACCAATTTCAATCCTGAAATCAACATCAGAGAAGTCACCCAAAAAGGAAAATATTGGGAAAATGGCAAATGGATAGAAACCCAACCTCACGAAATTCACCGTCCATTGCATTATCCCGACATTGGCGCCAGAGAATCCTATGTAATTTATCATGAAGAGTTAGAGTCGCTGGTTAAAAACTTCCCTACCTTAAAACGGGCTCGTTTTTGGATGACCTTCGGACAAGAATACCTCACGCATTTACGTGTGATTCAGAATATTGGAATGGCAGGAATTGAGCCGATTAATTATAATGGCGTTGAAATCGTTCCCATACAGTTTTTAAAAGCAGTATTACCGAATCCGGGAGATCTGGGAACCAATTATAAAGGATGGACTTCTATTGGTTGCCGAATTAAAGGGGTGAAAGATGGGGATGTAAAAACCTATTATATCTACAACAATTGCAGCCATGAAGCCGCATATAAAGAAACCGGCACTCAAGGTGTAAGTTACACTACCGGAGTTCCGGCCATGATTGGCGCCATGATGTTTTTCAAAGGCCTATGGCGTAAACCCGGAGTATTTAACGTAGAAGAGTTTGATCCGGATCCTTTCATGGAACAATTGAATATTCATGGTTTACCTTGGAATGAGTTGCACGACATCAGTCTTGAGCTATAAACCATGGCGGTAGATTTTTCCAAAGTTCCTTCTCCATGCTATGTGCTAGATGAGCATCTTTTGGAGGAAAATCTTTTACTCATTTCTCAAGTTGCTGAACAATCCGATGCCGAAATCATTTTGGCTTTCAAAGGCTTTGCCATGTGGAGCGCCTTCCCTTTAATCCAGAAATACATTTCGGGAGTTTCAGCCAGTTCCCTTTTCGAAGCACGTTTGGCTTTCGAAGAAATGAAAACCCTTGCCCATACCTATTCTCCTGCCTATAATGCCAAGGATTTTCAAGATGTATTGAAATACAGCAGTCATATTACATTTAACTCCTTAAGTCAATTTCATTCTTTTAAAGATACCGTTAAGGCTTTCCCAAAAGAAATTTCCTTAGGGTTAAGAGTGAACCCTGAATTTTCGGAGGTGACCACCGAATTATATAATCCTTGTGCTCCTGGAACACGCTTAGGGATATTAGCCGAAAATTTACCCACAGTATTACCTCCTGAAATCGAAGGACTGCATTTTCATACCCTTTGTGAATCTACTTCCTATGATTTAGAAAAGACCTTATCGGCTTTCGTTGAAAAGTTTACCCCCTGGCTGACTCAAATCAAATGGGTTAATATGGGCGGAGGGCATTTGATGACACGTAAAGGATATGATACTCAACATTTGATTTCTATACTTAAAAACTTTAAAGAAAAATACGGGCTTCATGTGATTTTGGAGCCGGGCAGTGCATTTGCTTGGGAAACCGGATATTTGGTTTCCAGTATCTTGGATGTAGTAGAGAACAAAGGCATTAAAACCGCCATTCTCGATGTGTCTTTTACTGCCCACATGCCTGATTGTTTGGAAATGCCGTACCAACCCGCCATACTCAATTCCATTGATTATCATGCTGATGCCTTTACTTATAGAATGGGTGGAAATTCATGCTTATCAGGTGATTATATGGGAAACTGGTCGTTTGATAAAGCCTTAAAACCCGGCGATCCTATCGTTTTTAAGGACATGATTCATTATACCATGGTAAAAACCTCTACTTTCAATGGAGTTCAGCACCCAGGCATAGGGATATGGAATGATGATACCGGATTTAGGCTCATAAGAGACTTTAAATACGAGGATTACAGAGATAAGCTGTCTTGAAATTACGCAAAAGTTATTCAATAAGCTCGTTTTCTTAGCACTCATTCTACCCAATCTTTTCCCTTTGAATTTGAAGTATTTCAAAGAAAATCCTTTTACTTTGCAAAAAAAAATCAAGATGAAAAAGTTAATCTCAATAATATTTATCGCCCTTACTCTGATGTTTATTTCTTGCAGTCGCAAATACACCAGTATTCAAGTGTTGCAGCCGGCTCAAATTTCTTTGCCTCAAAACATCCAAAAAGTTGGTGTTGTCAATCGATCTTTACCGGACAAGCAACATGCCCTGAGTAATTTCTTGGAAGGATTTTTAAGCGGTGAAGAAATTTTCGCAGACAAAGATGCTTCGTATGAATGCCTGAAAGGCTTAGTCAATAAATTAAACAAATCACCCCGTTTGGGTGCTACCCTTATTGAAGGGGCAAATGTAAGAGGAACCGGAACCAGAGAATTCCCACCCATTTTAGACGGCAATGTGGTAGATAATCTTTGTAAGCAATATAATGTAGATGCTTTGATCATTTTAGAAGCATTCGACTCCAATACCGGTTTGACTCAAGGAAAACACGATGAGAAGAAAAAGGACAAAAACGGGAAAGAATATACCGAAACGGTATTCAATGCAAACCTCGACATCAATGTAAATGCCGGATGGAGGGTGTATGATTTTCAAAACAAGAATATTATTGATGAAAGCAGGTTTACCGACCGAAAAGGATGGACGGGCAAAGGGGGCAATGCAAAGGATGCCTTAATGAATTTACCCAAAAAGCGAGATGCTTTAAATCAGTCGGGATGGTTCGCAGGAGAGCAGTATGCCATTCGCATATCCCCTACTTGGCTAACCGAAAGTCGGTCCTATTTTGCCAAAGGCGCTCCCGAATTTAAAACCGCTGCCGCCTACGTGAAAAGCAACCAAATGGATAAAGCCATTGAATTTTGGAAAAAATTAGCTTTGAACCCGGATAAGAAAATTGCAGGACGTGCCTGCTACAACATGGCTTTTGCTTGTGAAATTAAAGGGGACTTCGATAATGCATTAATTTGGATTCATAAATCGGCGAATGAATTTGGCCTAGGTGCTGCCAAAACGTATTCATCAACCATAGAGCGCCGAATTGAAAACAAAAAAATTCTGAAACAACAAATGGGAAAGTAAAACCCAATTGAAAATGAGGATGAACATTCTAATTAAAGCTTATAGGTGATTGAATTTTTACTTTCCACTTTCTACATTTTCAGTCTTTTTCGACCCCACCCAACCTCCCCTGTTAGGGGAGGAGCGCTTTGAAAGCGGTTTCATCTGAATTTATTTCTGCGAAATTTGCATTATACTTTGCGGAAATCTGCGAGATTTTTTTCTTCCGTCTTCCGTCTTCAAACTTCCGTCTTTTCCAACCCCATCCAACCTCCCCTGCCAGGATAGAAGCACTTTGAAAGCGGTTTTATCGGAATTTATTTCTGCGAAATTTGCATTATACTTTGCGATCTCTGCGAGATTTTTTCTTCGGTCTTCAAACTTCCGTCTTTTAGTTGGCATAACTTTTCACAGGGTGTATGCTGCTTAAAATCACCTCTTTAATCTTAGATTCAACTTCAATATCGTAATCATCTTGAAGCCCAAGCCAGAATTTTGCAGAATTCCCAAAATAGCAACTCAGCCTTAAAGCCGTATCAGCGGTAATTCTTCTATTGCCTTTAATAATCTCTGAAATCCGAGTCTGGGGAATATGCGTTTCTTTAGATAGCCTGTATGCACTTATGTTCATAGGAATAAGGAATTCCTCATTAAGAACTTCTCCCGGATGAATATTATGTAAGCTTTTCATATATATTTATTTATGATAATCCATAATTTTAACCTGTTCTGCATGTCCGTTTTTCCATTGAAAAACGATTCGCCATTGGTCGTTAATACGAATACTATAGTAATTTTTAACTGTTCCTGATAATTCCTCCAATCGGTTCGAAGGTGGAATTCTTAAATCTTGAATGTCGATAGAATTGTTTAGCATTCTCAATTTTCTTCGGCCAATGTTTTGAATGTCCAAAGGCATGTGAGTCACCCGTATACCCATCCATATTTTTTCAGTCTCCTTTGAGCCAAATGATATTATCATAAAATAAAGTCATTTATTACTAACGACAAAGGTAAGTAAAATGTTTATTAGAGACTATTTTAAAAAATCAATAACAACATCAAATTAGAACACGCCGACTTCCACGAGATTTCTTTCAATCTTTGGTTTACTTTAGTCTTAAACAGCCCCACCCAACCTCCCGTGCTATAGGAGGAGCGCTTTGTAAGCAGCGCACAGGGATCTATTTCCGCGAAATTTGCGTTATACTTTGCGGAATCTGCGAGATTTTTTTTCTTCGGTCCTCGGTCTTTAAAATTCACTCTTTTATGACCCCTCTCGGTCTCCCCTGCAAGGAGAGAAGCACTTTGAAAGCGGTTTTCATCGGAATTTATTTCTGCGAAATTTGCTTTATAATTTGCGAACTCTGCGAGATTTTTTTTATTCGGTCTTCGGTCTTCAAACTTCCGTCTTTTTCATTCTTCCGACTTTCAGTTCTAAAACACTTAGTCCTGTGTAATCATTATATTTTCAATCATAAATCTCAAAAAAAAAGCTGCCTCTTTTGAAGCAGCTTTTTAATTGTTTGAAAAGCTATTTATTTCAAGCCTCTCTTAATTAATAAAGGATCAATGGAAGGATCTTGTCCTCTGAACTTCTTATACTGTATCATTCCTTCATCATCGCCCGATTCTTTTAGACAATATTTGCGGAATTTCGCAGCCAATTCTTTATTGAAAAGGTCGCCTTGGGAAGTTTTAAATGCATTGAATGCATCGGCATCCAATACGGCTGCCCATAAATACACATAGTATCCGGCGCTATAACCTCCATCCCAAATATGAGAGAAATAAGTAGAACGATAACGTGGTAATATTTCAGGAATTAAACCAATTTTATCCATGGTTGCTTTCTCAAATTTCTCTATGTCTATAGCATTCGTATCGCTTATACTGTGGTAGGCAATATCCAATATAGAAGCAGCGAGGTATTCCACAGTAACAAATCCTTGGTTAAAATGACCGCTATTTTTAATTTTCTCAATTAACTTATCGGGCATCACTTCTCCGGTTTTGTAGTGCTTGGCAAAAGACTTTAACACCGCAGGTTCGTTGGCCCAGTTTTCCATAAATTGAGAAGGCATTTCCACATAATCTTGAGGAACATTTCCGGCAGTACGGTTATACTTACCTTCCGTAAACATAAAATGTAAGGCATGACCAAATTCATGGAATAAGGTTTCGGTTTCATCCCAAGTCAACAAAGAAGGAACATCGCCGTTCGGTTTGGTGAAATTGCAGACAATAGAAATGATAGGGTCCACTTTTTTCCCGTTTTCCCAACCGGCATTTCTAAAACTGGTACACCAAGCACCTCCTTTTTTCGATTCCCTTGGGAAATAATCCAGATATAAAATAGACAAATGCTTTCCATCGGCTTCTTTCACTTCAAATACATCCATATCTTTGTAATACAAAGGAATATCTTTGAGTTTTGTAAAAGTAATTCCATATAATTTATTGGCAACCATAAACATACCATCTCTAAAGTTGGCCATGCTTAAGTAAGGTTTAATTTCATTTTCGTCTAAATCGTATTTTTCTTTTCTTACTTTTTCGGCATAATACCACCAATCCCACGACTGTAATTTGAATTTTCCACCCTCTTTATCAATCATTTTTTGCATTTCTGCAGCCTCTTTTTTAGCAACAGGCAAAGCTGCTTTCCACAGTTTCATAAGGAATTCATCCACATTGGCTGTGGTTTTAGCCATATTGTCATCAATTACATAAGCTGCATAGCTTGGAAATCTCAGTAGGTTCGCTTTTTGAACTCTAAGTTTAGCCAAATTGGCAATGATGCCTTTGTTATCGAAGGTATCATTATGGTTTCCTCTCATGCTATAACCACGGTAGAGATGTGCTCTTAACTCACGATTTTTAGGAT
>CAZJBB010000198.1:0-6195 GCA_964543995.1 uncultured Bacteroidales bacterium | reverse complement strand
AGATAGCTTCAGGTGACTGGAGTTCAGACGTGTGCTCTTCCGATCTTATTGATAGGAGGGAAGTCCTTGATAGATGTGGTCTTGATGAATATTGACCAATTGACAGTTTTCTTTAATTCACTTCAATTGACAAATTCACAACAAAAAATAGCCAGCAGATTGCTCATTGAAATTAATAACCGTTTACAATTTTTATCAGACGTTGGTTTGGGGTACCTGACTTTAAATAGATTGTCTAATTCTCTGTCAGGAGGCGAATCTCAACGTATAAATTTGGCTACTTCATTAGGAAGTAATTTAATTGGCTCCATGTATATTTTAGATGAGCCCAGCATTGGGTTACATCCCCGTGACACACAAAGACTTATTCATGTAATGAAGTCTTTGAGGGATAATGGAAATACTGTCATTGTGGTTGAGCATGATGAAGAAATTATCAGAAATGCTGATTATATTATTGATATAGGTCCTTTAGCAGGGAAAGAAGGAGGAAATGTTGTTTTTGAAGGTACTTTTAAAGAACTTGTCGAATCTAAAACCAGCTTAACTGCTGACTATATTAACGGAAATGAAATCATTCCCATTCCGGAAAAAAGGAAAGCCTGGAAGGAATTTATTGAAGTTACCGGTGCGAATGAAAATAATTTAAAGAATATCCAAGTCAAATTCCCCCTTCAAGTACTTACTGTTGTTACCGGGGTGAGTGGGTCCGGTAAAACGTCTTTAGTTAAAAAGGTATTGTACCAAGCCTTAAAAAAGAATTTTGATGGATTAATGGATCGAAAAACAAACCTTACTAACTTAAATGGTGACATTAGCAGCATTTCTCTTGTTGAGCTTATCGACCAGAATCCGATTGGTCGATCTTCTCGCTCAAATCCGGCTACCTATGTTAAAGCTTGGGATGAAATAAGGATTTTATTTTCGGAGCAACCTTTATCTAAATTGAGGGGTTACAAACCGGGCTATTTTTCATTTAACACAACGGGTGGTCGTTGTGAGGAATGTGAAGGAGAGGGGTTTGTTAGCATTGAAATGCAGTTTATGGCTGATGTCCAATTGGTTTGTGAATCTTGTAATGGGAAAAGGTTTAAAGAGGAAATATTAGAGGTCACTTATTATGATAAAAACATAAATGATATCTTGAATTTAACCATAAATGAGGCTCTTGACTTTTTTACCTTTGAAAAATCTAAATCAAACTTACCTTTAAAAATTATTGAAAAGCTGAAACCTTTAAAGGATGTTGGATTAGGCTATTTGCAAATGGGACAATCTTCCAGTACCTTAAGTGGTGGTGAAGCACAAAGAATTAAACTAGCCTCATTTTTAACCAAAGGTGCTTCTGATAAACCGGTTCTCTTTATTTTCGATGAGCCCACAACAGGTCTTCATTTTCATGACATTAACAAACTGTTAAAATCATTTTCAGCCTTACTCACAAAGGGTCATACTATTATTGTAATTGAACACAACCCTGAAATAATTAAATCCGCTGATTGGATTATTGACTTGGGTCCAGATGGTGGTGATGCAGGAGGATATGTAGTTTTTGAGGGTACACCGGAAAATTTAAAAGGAGTTAAAAACTCCTACACCGCTAAATTTCTAAAATAATCTTTATAAACACCTAATTTATTGTTGGTTATATTTATAAGGTAAATTGTAGCCTTAATTTTTCAATATTTAAAATCTTTTTTTTATCTTTGCAGTCTCAATGGCGTGGTAGCTCAGTTGGTTAGAGCGTCGGATTCATAACCCGGAGGTCACGAGTTCAACTCTCGTCCACGCTACCAAAATCTATAGTTTACTGCATATTAGCTTTGTAGGTATTTAATCTCGGAATTAAATTATTTACTACTTTTAATATTTTTTTTTATCATTGTAGTACTTTTTACAAGAAAATAATTATTTTTGACAATCAATCTATTGTAATAGTTTTGCTTGAATCATAATTAGATGCCTAAAATAGACAAGAAACCATTTTCAATTAAAGGATCATCCAATATTGTTTATGCTTTTGAGATGTACACCTTAGATACGGATTTGCCTAAAAAAGGAGGCGTTTATATTTTTACACGCCGATATAAGGATGGTAAAATCTATTACCACGATTATTTATACTGTGGAATAACCGATAACTTTCCTGATATCTATGATAATCACCCTTTAGAAGATGCATTATTGGAGAAAAATGCCAACTGCATATGCATTAAAATTGTTAATTCTGCTGAAGTAAAGAATGAAGTATTCGAAAATATTATGAAAGCAAACAAATTCAAATGCAATTTGCAAGCAGAAAAAATAGGATAAATTCCTATTCCCTTATTGGTTATAGCCAAATATTGATGGATTAGAATAGCTCAGTGCTGAAATTTAGCATTCAACTTATCAATAATTCAGAGGTAATGAGTATTTTTACAGATAACTTCATTTAAATAACAAAATGAAAAAAATAATTGCCTTTATTTTAATTACTACTATTTCCCAAAGCGTTTTTTGCCAAAGTAGTGCTCAAAAATTGGTTGTTTTTTTTAAAGACAAAAACAATTCAACTTTTCAAATAGATCAGCCGGAAGAATATTTATCAAAAGCTGCCATTGCAAGACGAACGAGACAACATATTCAAATAGACTCTAACGATATTCCTGTGAATTCAAATTACTTAGATAGTATCACGGAAACAGGAGCTATAATATTGAATCATTCTAGATGGTTTAATTCTGCCACGATTTTCACTTCGGATAGTTTAGTGCTTCAAAAAATTAATGCTTTCCCTTTCGTAAAGCAACTAAAACCTGTTGCAAAATACAAAACCGGTAAAAATAATTTGACTTCAAATGCATTTGATAAATCAACTTTTATTCCTCACACACAAAATTCAAAGACATGTTCATTGACCTCTGATTTCAATAATAATGCTTTGGCTGTTGAGTCAAATTATGATTATGGATATGGATACAAGCAAATCAGTATGCTGGGTGGAAATTATTTGCATGATATTGGATATCAGGGGCAAGGATTTACAATTGCGGTATTAGATGCTGGGTTTTGGGGTGCGGATACTTTAAAAGCTTTTAATAGTTTGTGGAAGAATGGGCAAATTATGGGCACTCGTGACTTTGTTGAACCCGGTGGCAATGTTTTTAATCAAGCAACTCATGGAATGATGGTTTTGTCCTTAATGGGAGCAAATGTTCCAGGAAAACTTGTTGGAACAGCTCCAAAAGCATCTTTTTGGCTGATTAGAACTGAAGATGGCGGAAGTGAGAATCCAATAGAAGAGTATAATTGGGCAGCAGGTGCAGAATTTGCAGATAGTATAGGCGCAGATGTCATAAATTCATCATTGGGCTATACTACTTTTGATGATAGTACTCAAAATCATACCTATTCTCAAATGAACGGCAAAACGAACCCTTCAACGATTGCTGCAAATATTGCATCATCCAAAGGAATTCTGGTCGTAAATAGTGCTGGTAATTCAGGGACAAATCCTTGGCATTATATTTCTTCACCTGCTGATGCTATTGATATTTTAACTGTAGGTGCCGTTGACAAAAACAGAACCTATGCATTATTTAGCTCAAAAGGACCGAGTTTTGACGGGCGCATCAAACCGGAAGTTTGCTCCATGGGGCTAGGTGCATTTGTTGCAAATTCTTTAGGAGGATTTTCTTCCGGAAATGGCACTTCTTTTTCTTCTCCAATCATGGCAGGAGTGGCCACTTGCTTATGGCAAGCACACCCGTTTTGTAGTAATTTGGAGATCATTCACGCTATTGAAATGAGTAGTCATCAGTATATGTCGCCTGACACTTTAATGGGATACGGGATTCCCAATATGATAATAGCTAATATGATTTTATCCGGAGTAGCTGTTACAAATATTGAAAACGAAAACACCTTTAATTTATTCCCAAATCCATATTCTAACGATTTATATATCGCCTTTTTTTCAGTTGAAAGTCTGGCTGTAACCATTGATATTTATAATGTGGATGGTAAATTGGTTTTAAGTAGAAGTGATTTAAGCAGAAAAATAGGCACAAATACCATCCAACTTACTGGCTTAAATTACCTTCAAAAAGGATTGTATTCCTTGGTTTTGACCTCAGGAAATTTAAGAATCTCAAAAAAAATACTGAAACAATAACGTTAACTTAAAACTTGCTACCGTTAACTTAATACACCTTGTTTTTATTTCAAGGGGAGTTATTTTTGCAACATGAAACCCCAACAATTCTCTATATGCACTTCCCCAGTACCGCAACTACATGTGGAAGTGCTTTTTTCATGATGGTTTATTTTAGATTAGTTTGGAAAAGCGTTCGTTAACACGGGCGCTTTTTTATTTGATGTTAGTCTGATATTTTTTGAAATCCTTTGGTGTAATTTATTATTTCAGCAACTTCGGTAGGTGAAAACCATGTGGTTTCTTTGTCACGTTGAAACCAGGTTAATTGTCGTTTTGCATATCGCCTAGTATGAACTTTAATTTTATCGATGGCTTCTTCAATACTCATCTCACCATCTAAATAGGCAAATAATTCTTTATATCCCACGGTGTTTAAAGAGTTGCAGTGCTTGTATTGATATAATTCTTTGACTTCATCCAATAAGCCTTCTTTCATCATGAGTTCTACCCTGAGATTTATTTGTTCATACATTTCCATTCTAGGGCGAATTAATCCAATCTTGCATATTTGGAATGGGCGTGTTTTAACTTGTTGCTTACGTAAAAACGAATAGGTTTGTCCACTTTGTTTAATGACTTCTAACGCTCTTATCAAACGGCTTGGGTTTGCAGAGTCTACTTTTGAATAATAATCCGGATCCAATGCTTTTAATTCGGATTGAAGAGATGTTATCCCTTGCTGATTTAGCCTTTCGTGCAAAGCTTTTCTTAAAACAGGGTCAGGATCAGGCAACACATCAATTCCTTTGCAAAAGGCATCTATATACAAACCAGACCCCCCTACAAGTATAATGATTTTATGCTTTTCAAAAAGTTTCTCAGCACAAGTTAAAGCATCATTTTCAAACTTAGATATATTATACGATTCTTCAACATGCAAATTCCCTATAAAATGATGAGGAACACTACTTAATTCTTGAAGGCTAGGGGGGGCCGTTCCTATTTTAAGTTCTTGGTAAAATTGCCTAGAATCGGCAGAGATTATTTCGGTGTGAAAATGTTTTGCTATTTGAATGGCAACTTTAGTTTTGCCAATTGCAGTTGGACCTACAATAACTATGGCTAAAGGCAACTCTTTCAATGAGTTAAATGTCGGATTTATTTTTTAACAAGTCATTGCCAAATTCATCAGCATCCATGCTTAAATCGTCGAATTCTTCTAATTCAAATCCCGGTTCATTTTCATCCTCTCCATTATAATTATCTTCGTATAATTCTTCAAATTCTTCAGGGATTAAGGTTTTCATTTGAGCAGGATCTTTTGGATAATCTCCTCTTGACACTGTACAATTGGGATAGTCTTTATTGCTTTGAGAGGGCTGAATTCGTATAAGCTCTAGGTAAAATGTCTTCACATTTAAAAAGTCATACTCGTATATTAAGCGCTGATGAGGATCTTCAATGTGGTCTTTAAGTAATGCTTTGTGCATTACATAGCGTTTCATTTTATTAGATTTTTGCACTCTGATGTCATCGGGTTCATCTTGCTCCGTTTGCTCTTCCTCGGTCATATCAAGGAGAGTTACCTCAGATTTACGAAACCACTTGTCGTTGCATATATAAAAAGAGGCAAGTTCACTGCCATCAAAGTTAATACTCTTTAATATAGCGTTGTGAAAATCTTCGAAATTTTGGGAAGACAGGACTTCAAATTCTCTGATGAAATCTTCTGATTCTTCAATTGTGAGTTTAAACTTATAAACATGCATAGGAGTAAGAATTATGATTCAAAAATAAAACTTTTAGCAATACAAATGATAATTAATCTAATTTTTGAGGAGAAAGTCCCATTTTTATTCCTTCTTGCAACATCAATTGGAATGCGTCCTCAAAATTATTTGGGATTAAACCATCTAGAATCGCTTCCCTTATTGCATCTTTAATAATTCCCACTTGCTTGCTGGGATTAATATTAAAGGTTTTAATAATTATATCACCTGAAATGGGAGGTAGATCGGAAGAGCGTCGTGTAGGGAAAGAGTGTTCAGAGCCGTGTA
>CAZJBB010000197.1:0-6205 GCA_964543995.1 uncultured Bacteroidales bacterium | reverse complement strand
TATTGCATACAGCGCAACTCCATATTGTAAATCGGTTTCTACTCCTCAAACAGTTACCTTAACCGGATCTACCGGAGGTGTTTTTACAGCAACTCCTGCCGGATTGACACTGGATGCTGCAACCGGAGCGATTACCCCAAGTACAAGCATTGCAGGTAGTTACACTGTTACTTATACCATTGCTGCTGCGGGTGGTTGTTCTCTATTTTCTACCACTGCTTCGGTTACCATCAATACAGCTCCTGCTGCAACCATTGCTTATGCAGCATCCTACTGTAAAACGATTTCTACCGCTCAAACAGTAACACAAACCGGAACTACAGGAGGAGTCTATTCAGCGACTCCTGCAGGATTAAGTCTTGATGCCAATACCGGTGCTATCATCCCAAGTACCAGTACTGCTGGCGCATATACAGTAACTTATACCCTTGCTGCTTCAGGAGGTTGTGCTGTGGTAACTACTACTGCAAATGTTACCATCACTGCTGCTCCTGCTGCTACCATTGCTTATACAGGTTCACCTTATTGCCGTTCGAATGCAACTCCTCAAACCGTTGCTATTACCGGTACTTTGGGAGGAACTTTCACTTCATCACCTATTGGTTTAAGCATTAATGCTACCACAGGTGCTGTAACTCCAAGTACCAGTTTTCCGGGAACTTATACAATAACCTATACCATTGCTGCTGCCGGTGGATGTAATTCTGTTTCTACTACCACTTCAGTTACTATAAATGCTGCACCTTCTGCAACCATTTCTTATTCCGGAGCTGCCTTCTGTACGTCTGTTTCTGCAGCACAAACGGCTACCATTACCGGTACCACGGGTGGAACTTTCTCTGCAACTCCAAATGGATTAAGCTTAAATGCCACCACGGGTGAAATTATCCCCAGTACAAGTACCCCCGGATCCTATGTGGTAACTTATGCCATTGGTGCTTCCGGTCCTTGTGCAGCATTCAGCACCACTGCTAATGTTTCCATTACTGCCGGTTCTAGTGCTAGCATTGCTTATGCTTCACCTGATTTCTGCCAAACTTTGTCTACTCCACAAGCAGTGAACTTAACAGGAACAACAGGCGGTACTTTTACGGTGACTCCAGCTGGATTAACCTTAAATGCAACTACAGGTGCCATAACGCCTAGCTCAAGTACCATTGGTAGTTATACCGTTACTTATACCATTGCTGCCAACGGAGGTTGTGCGGCTGTGAATGCAACCGCTTTGGTATCTATCAATAATGCTGCTTCAGCAACCATCGCTTATTCCGGTTCTCCATTCTGTACTTCCATCAGTACTGCTCAAAGTGTGACTTTGACAGGAACTACCGGTGGTACTTATTCTGCAACTCCAAACGGATTGAGCATTAATGCTACTACAGGAGCCATCATTCCGAGCACCAGTACTGCAGGAACCTATTTGGTTTCTTATAACATTCCTGCCGGTGGTGGATGTTTGGCTGTAAATACTAATTATTCAGTAAGTATAACTACAGCTCCTACTGCAACCATTGCTTATTCAGGATCTCCTTATTGCAAATCCATTACGGCTTCTCAAACAGTTACCCATACCGGAACTACCGGTGGTGTGTATACGGCTGCCCCTGCAGGTTTAACGATCAATCCTACTACTGGAGAAATTATTCCTAGCACCAGCACTGCCGGAACCTATACGGTTACTTATACCATTGCTGCAGCCGGAGGTTGTGCCGCGGTTACTCCAACTGCCAACGTTACCATTACGAATGCCCCAGTGGCAAACATTTCCTACACTTCCTTACCTGTTTGTACTTCAATTACCACTCAGGTGAGTGCAACTCAAACCGGAACTACCGGTGGGGTATTTAGTGTTTCTCCTGTCGGTTTAACCTTGAATACAAGCAATGGAAATGTGACTCCAAGTTCAAGTGCTCCCGGTGTATACACCGTGACTTATACCATTGCTGCTGCCGGTGGTTGTGCTGCGGTTACGGATACAGCTACCATTGCCATCAGCCCGATACCTGCTGCTGCCGGTGCCATTACTTCTAACGGTAACGACAATGTGAGTGTAAACCAAACCAATGTGTTATACACGGTTCCTGTAATCCAATATGCTACTTCTTATGTTTGGACTTATTCCGATAATTTGGGTGGTGTTGTTGCAACAGTAACTACCAATACCGATAGTGTTCACCTAAACTTCAGCTCCAGTGTTCCTTCAGGAAAATTAAAAGTTGTTGGACATAACGAATGCGGTGATGGTGTTTCTTCTACTGACTATTCTATCTATGTTTCTCAAACCGGAGTGAATGACCTTAACAATGCCGTTAACTATAAGATTTACCCAAATCCAAGCAAAGGCATTGTAAGTATCAGCACTGTGGGATTGAACGGCGATATGGATGTTCAAATTATGAATGCTCAGGGTGCTGTCATTAGAATTGAAAAACTTATGATGAGCGATCTTACCCATACTTACGACATTGATTTATCAACTTACTCAAAAGGAATCTATTTTGTGAAACTCTCTAATAAGAACTTTAGCAAAGTAGAGAAGTTGGTACTTCAGTAATTGGTTATTAGTTTAAAATTAAAAGGGGAGGCAATTGCTTCCCCTTTTTGCGTGAAAAGACGGAAGACGGAAGTTTGAAGACGGAAGAATGAAGACCGAAGACGGAAGAAAAAAATCTTGCAGATTTCTGTAGATGTAACACCGATTTCGCAGAAAACTAAACCGAAAATCTAAGAACAAAGCGCTACTCCCCATTTGAGGAGGTCGGGTGGGGTTGAAAAAGACGGAAGTTTGAAGACCGAAGACGGAAAAAGTAAAAAGTGTGAAAGTGGAAAGTAGGAATGAAGACTAAGATCGAAAAAATCTTGCAGATTTCTGTAGATTGTATTCCAGGTTTAGCAGAATAATTTACAGGTAATCCGTGTTCAAAGCGCTCCTCCCCTAGCAGGGGAGGTCGGGTGGGGTTGAAAAAGACGGAAAAAAAGACGGAAGTTTGAAGACCGAAGACGGAAGAATGAAGACCGAAGACGGAAGAAAAAAATCTTGCAGAGTTAGCAATGTATAGCGCAAATTTTGCAGAAAAATTTTGAATCAAAATTTGGTCATCTAGTTTCTGTTAAGGCAGATGATTCGCCGGACTTCGAGTCGGGACTCGGTGACCTTTCCGCTTTCTTTTTTTTTCTAATTTACTAGGATTTTCGCTTTGTATTTGACTTTGAACATTATGTTTTTGACGAGAGTCAGTATGTTTTTGACGAGAGTCAGTATGTTTTTGAGGTGTGACGTTATGTATTTGACCATTTCACCTGACACAAATGCAGGTGACGGTATGTATTTAAGCATTTCACCTGACACAATTACAATTTCCATTATGTATTTGAGCAGTGTCGGTATGTATTTGACGATTTCCACTATGTTTTTTCCGATTTCCGGTATGATTTCGACGTGTGACTTCATGTTTTCGACTTGAGTCAAGATGTTTTTGAGGATTTCCTTCATGAATTCGACAAGAGTCGGTATGTTTTAGAAGATTTCCATCATAATATAAAGCTTGGACTTTATGAATTCGACTTTAGTCTGCATTAAATAAAGGTTGGACTTTGAAATGTAGAGGATGGACTTGGAAGAATAGGGGAGGGTATGCTTGATTTTGTTTACAGAAGGATAAAAACCGTTAAGTTTCTATGAAAAGGAAGACCGAAAAAGTTGAAAAGTGGAAAGTGAAAATTTCTCGCAGAGTATCACAGATTGAATACCGATTTCGCAGAAAATAAAGCTGAATCAAAATTTGGAGAAATGAGGATTTATTTGGCATTCTGTATATTTTTGTATGGAAACAATGAAAGCGTATTACTAAGTAATTACCTTTGGTAAATAAAATGGAATCCAGTGTAAATGAATCTAATCAAAGTCCTTTTGCTCAGACTTTTTCTCGTGTGACCAAGACATTTGGCATGATAAGCATGAAACCTATACATTTATTAGTGATTTTTTCTGCTCTGTTTTCCTGTGAGCAACAGGGCAAGTCTGAATTGAAAAATGAAGCTATAAGGCAGGAGAAGCTTGAGCAGATTACCTATTATATAAAAGACACGAGTAGTACATTATGGATAAGCTACCAAGAATGTACTGAGTGTTTGGATGCTTGGGTTGATAGTGGTAAAGTATATTTACCGGACAGTGTATTTAAAAAAATAAACATGATTCATGCGGCTAAAGGAAATGGTTTTATTCCGAATGCAAGAGATTTATATTTAACGGGTCAGGATAAAATAAAAGAGATACTTTTTGGAGATTCCTCAAATTATGGAGAACATTGGCATGATAAATTTGTAATCACAGGAAAAGCAATTGATGTATCAGGAAGTGGAATTGTTTTTCGTGTTGACCATTACGAGAAGATTAAAATAAAATAAATCTAATATTTTCTGGTGCTTTGACGTGCCATTTCAATAACGGAAAATGGAGAAATTTCTCGCTGAGTCCCACAGATCGAATACCGATTTCGCAGAAAATAAAAACCGAATCAAAATTTCGAGAAATGAGGATTTATATGGGCATTCTGTATATTTTTGTATTGAAAGCTTGAAGAAAAGTACGAATTTGTTATGAACCCATTGAAGAAGAAAACCATGGATAAGATACTCCCCCCACCTCAAACCATAGAAGAATATATTGCAGTATTCCCCAAGGATATTCAACCTCATTTAATGCAAATTTATTCGGTTATTAAAAAGTATGCTCCTGAAGCAGAGGAAAGCATTGGTTATGGAATGCCGGCATTTAAGACCCAAGGGAAACCTTTGGTGTATTTTGCTGCTTTCAAAAACCACATTGGGTTTTATGCCACACCCAATGGACATTTGGAATTTGCTAAGGAACTTTCGATATACAAACAGGGGAAAGGTTCGGTGCAATTTCCGATGGACAAACCCATGCCCTTAGAATTAATTGCCCGTATTGTACAATTCAGGGTTGCAGAAAATATACAGAAGGCAAAAAAAACAAAACCATAGAATAAAATGAGAAAAATATTGACATTGTTTATCGTTATGCATCAGGTGATTGCCTTTGCACAATTCGATAGTATTAAAATGTATAACCCCAAGGGTCCGGATTATTCAAAAACACGATTTCCAACAAAGGATGGATTGACCTACAATCAGTTTGTTGGAGAAACTATTGCAGGTTATACCCTTGCCAATGGTTGGCGGAAAGATACTTTGAATGGGGGTTTTAATAAGGAAATCTATGATAATCCCTATGTTTCCGCCACTCAATTGGAGAAAAAACAAGGAGACGACATGATCAGCTTTAGATATAAGGACGGCAAGTTATATTCCGGAGCCATTGCAGATACCTTAACGGTTAGTTTTACCCCGAGCAAAATAGCAGGATATTTTAGTGGTAAGCCATACTATGAATCCAAGGATCTCAAAGTAATATTTAGAGCCCAATGCGTCAATGGTCTTTTGCAAGGGAAGGGGGTGCTTAGCGGAATCGTTCCTCAGTATGGCATATATAACAATTTGCCTTTATCGGCATGTAACTTTGAAAATGGAGAAATGGTGGGGATTTGCAAATGTTGGGATTTAAACTCCATTCAATTTGAAATTAAGAACCAAAAGATCAAATGTTTAGAAGCTGAATTTGATTATTTTGAGCTTACAAAACTTCTTGAATTAACGGAAATTACCTATGTCAAAGGCAGTTCGGAATGGACCCAACAAACTGTTAAAAAAAGGAACGGTAAGGTTGAAACCATTTACCCTATGGAGAAGCTAAAGCAGAAAAAATAAATCCAAACCCAAGGAGGTTTAGAATACTAAGTCTTACAATAGGAAAGACTCAGGTTCCCGAAGTCCAAAACATCTTTCCTGACTTCGTCACTTATTTTCCTTTGAATGCACTTAGATTAATTGAGAGTCTTAGTTTTAAAGATTATAGGTATTAATCTTTCTTTCTCCTTGATGAGAAAGAAACAAAGAATCAAGAAACGGAAAATGCTTCCTCCCGCTCTGGCTTGTCATAAGAAAATCTAATACCGTTTGCATATATGTAATGGTCCAATCTTCGCTAAGCTCGATTGACCCAAACATCTATTGCATCGGCATTTTAAGGTAAGCTGTAAGACAATATTATAATTCGAAATGGTATAAGAGCCTGGTGCAAGCACATTTCATGATTTTCTAATGACAAGCCATTCACAGC